>JAGVIF010000228.1 GCA_020056205.1 Lentisphaeria bacterium
TAATCTCCTTCATCGGCATCGGTTTTGAGTTTTGCAACTGGCTCTTATGTTTAACATTTGTTTTAATGCCCGGGCTAACAGCGGCAGGAACAACCTATTATGTCAGTAATTCCACCGGAAATGACAGTTGGCTGGGGACACAAACTCAACCATGGAAAACACTCACAAAAGTATCATCGTTAACTTTTCAACCCGGGGACCAAATTTTGCTAAAATGCGGAGATACTTGGAGCAATCAGGAGTTAATATTAAATGGTAGTTCTAATATCCGAACCCAAGGTTGGATTACCGTGGGAGCATATGGGACCGGGGATAAACCAATACTCAGTAATCCGTCGGAAGATCATACCCTTGGCTTGATTGACTGGAGTGTGGTAATCGCGGCGGCCCAGACCGATCCCAATTATGCTCAATACGCCGACCGCGATCATATCAAAATCGCCATCAAAGTGGAAGGATCCGGCTGGAAGATTCAAGGATTAGAAATAACCGGCGCTGAGGAAGGTATCCATGGTCGTGATGGTGTTGGTTATTGGATCGAAGATATTTGGTTTCATGATCTACCCGGTTTTACCTATCCGAAATCACCGGGATGGCCGGATGCTTACTGGGATCCGTGGCCATGGCCGTATCAATCGGCTGCTATTGCCATACAGGGTGATTATGTAACCATTAAAGATATTGTAATTGAGCGGAATACCGGTGACGGAATACACGGATATTTTTATAATGGATTAGTTGAAAATGTCTACTTAGATTATGTCTATGGCGGCGGTTTACATATTGCTGGCAATGATGTTCTGGTAAAAAACGCCACGGTATTGAATTCTCAGAAACCGGATTGCTATTATGGGCCGGATATTATGGATGTAAAGGACAGCACCAATCTTACCGTTGATAATTGCGAAATGGCTTATGTCTATTCCGGCCCGGGTTCCGCTGACGAATCACCCTTTTGTTTTAGCGGCGACGTTAATCTAACGGTGAAAAACTGTTTTTTACATGACAATCAGGGACCACCGTTCTCATTTTTCTTTAATGGCAGTTTTGGGCATTACTTCTATATCGAGAATAATGTTTGTTATAATAATGGATTGGCGGTGGATTATGCTCCAGATAAAAGTATAGCCTTTTTTTCTGATTGTATTGCCATAGATGCTCAAGGTAGTTCCGAGATTATCTTTAAGAATAATCAGATTTATAAAGCTTTTCCCAATCAAATTTTGCTTTGGCATTATAACGCCGGAGTGGGATCGGAAGCCCATAATGATTTCACTTATATCGAAAGTCATGCTCCCATTTCCTATACCGGTAATAATAATCAGGTCTATGAATATGGTACTTACAGCCTGCCGTTACCTGTCCCAACACCACCGGCCATCTCTCAGACCAACTTAGCTGACACTACTACCGTAACCGTATCCTCCGGCAGCACTAGCGCCGCCAATGTCAAAGATGGCAATCTTAGCACTGAATGGACTTCGACCGAAGCTAAACCTTGGGTTAAATACACTTGGGGTACGGCGCAAACCATCAACCGGATTCGCCTCTTTGATAAGGCCGATCTTACAGACTGGGCAACCTCCGGCAAATTAACCTTCAGTGATGGTAGTTCCATCAATGTTACCGGCGGATTATTAAATAACGGGATGATGCGGGAAGTAGTTTTTGACGCATCCAAAACGGTTACTTGGGTTCAATTTACCGTAACTCGGAATACGGGAACCAATGTCGGACTTTCGGAGATGCGGATTTACAATGTACCATCCAATCCCACTCCGGCACCAACGCCTTCAGCGGGAACCTTTACCATTACCTTTGAGGATCGACCAATTGCCAGTACCTTATTAACCGGGAAATATCCTAATACGCCTAATGGTATTAATTGGAGTTTAAGCGACTGGACAACGATTAAAGGCAGCGGCGCCTTGACGAAATATCTTTATGTTAATATGCCGTCACTTTATTGGCCGGCATGGAATTATACAGCGCCGCAGACCGTAGCTACGCGGACATTTACTTTACCAGCCGGTAAAATATTGAAGAATTTTAAACTGGCGATGCCAGCCGGGACAGTAATCTATATTTCGCAAGGAACTAATAGTCTAATGTTTAATAACGGGAATAATAAATTCAAAATCTATAATACCGGGTGGACAACTGCGCCGAGCGATATTGTCCGTCTTTATATTGATGCTACTGATATTAGCAATCCCAACAATAATGGTGCAATGGATATAAAATTTGACAATATTGTCTTTGGCGACTAAATGTTATTATTCTAGCCCGTTTTTCGCGCGAAAAACGGGTTAGGGCGCGAAATTTGGGCTAAGTTTTGCGATTCAATCGGCCGAATTGTAAATATTCACCGAAAGGACAGGGTTCGGTGAATATTTACACGTAGCTTAATATATATTTTTCATGGCCGAACTCAATTATGTCTCCCGGATGAACCATACGCTTGCTTATTTTTTCTTTGTTCACGAAGGTTCCGTTTGTGCTGTGACAATCAAGAATGAGAAGTGAATTTTCGTATGCTATTGCCTGCGCGTGTTGTTTGGAGACTTTGTCGCTATTTATAACAATTTTGGATTTTGCCGCATCTCTTCCTATGAATACTGATTTTCCAAGCGCAGGCAGGAAGAGGGGTTTGCGTTCGGAGTTTGTTTCTCCGGCGGGCACAAGAACCAGTTTTTCAGCGTCCAGTTTATAAATTCCTGAGTTCATCCTGCACACGGGGCTTTCGTCTCCCTCCGACAAAGAGAAAAGGATGCGCGTGTCTTCTATCGAAATATTCGATTTTTTAGTTAGGTGCGCCGTCGTTTCAACAGACTCGGAGTCGACAGTCATTACCGCCTTTGTGTCAAGCTTGGCAATCATCATGTCTCCGTTTTTTTGATAAATAAAAGAGGAGAAGTCCGCTCCCTGCGCGTTGAAATCACACAGCGCGTTTCTGCCGATAAGGCATATACGGTCTTTACTGAAACAAGTCTCAGAGTCGTTTTTCTGAAGAGAAAACTCGTCATTGCCGGGGCGCCTCTCGGAAAAATTTCTGTTTAGTTTTCCGTCTCCGTTCAGAAAAAAGACGATAAAGAGGGGGGTCGAAGCCGTTCCCACCACAGCCTTTTCTCCTTTTGCGAGGAGGAAATGATTTCTTTCGTGGCCGTCAAAGAAATATTTAGATTTGAATTTGCCCGTGTTGATTATCATCCACTTTTCGTCGCATTTTTGGAAGATAATCGCCCCGTTGAAATTCAAGGAAGGAGCCAGCGCTATATCGGATTCTCCTCCTTCCGAGCTTACGATAATTCTTTCCTTGTCCGACGAAAAAACTTTCTCCTTCCATGAAGGCGGGGCGTAAAGCATGAAGACAAGCCTGTCGGCGGCGGACTCGGTTTTAATGCTCTGCTTTTTAAAATTTAGACTTGTGGCATCCCCTTGTAGATTCATCTGTCTTGCCGCTCCGTTATTTGTGTATGCTCCTTCCATAATTTTTTCGTTGACATGCATTTGTATCTGGCAACGATAACCTCTTAAGGTTGCCCTTAGCATAATGCGTGCCATTCATTTTTCAAGCGGGTTAAAGGAAAATTTTAGAATAAGCCTACATTTTGCGTTTGAGCAGCGCCGCATATTCGGCAAGACAAGGCGGATTTTGATAATTATTTTCTCGGTAGTGAATGAAGGGCTATATGAATATAGTCCGAATGAGTTGCCGAAAAATAAAATGCGAAATACATAATTTTATTCTTTTTTTGCGAAAAACAGTTGCCTACGTGATATTTCTTTGTAGAACAAGCGATTTCGCATTTTATCGGATGTAAATATTCGCCGAAAGGACGGGGTTCGGTGGATATTTACGGAACTGGTGAATATTTACTGCGGGTTTTGGAAAAGACCCTATTTTTCTCAGAATGCGATGATGGTTTCCATTTTTTTGTCCCAATTGTCCGGGAGGAAGTCGTTGTGGCGTTCGTCCGCTATAAGCCTGAACGCATATCTGGTCTGTTCCTCGTAAAATTCGCAGAAAGCTCCTCTTTTTGAAGAGATATCTCCGTTCATCGCGTGCGCCTCGGCGGGGCATGGAGACCCGCAGAAATGTCTGATTGTGCAGGTTTTGCAAAATTCTATATTTTCGACCAGCCTTCCGGTAACTTTTTTGAAGGCTTCGCTTTTTAACACGTTTGAAATGTCGTTGTTGAAAAGGTTTCCCCCTTTGAATTCTTTCAGGCCGATGAATTCACTGCACGGAAACATGTCGCCGTTCGCGGCCACCGCGAAAAAACAGCGTCCGCCTCCGCAGGGAGAGATGTCGCACATCAGACGGCGGGCCGACGGCGCGAGAATTGCATACAATATATTTGCGAAATTCGCAATAATGATTTTGCGCCCCGTTTTTTTAAAGAGCTGATGGCTTTTCTCAAGCGCTCTGATGAAATATTTGATTGCGGCAAGATCATCCGGCTTCACTTTTCTTGACTCCGGCTGAGTGCATCTGAGTATATTTATCAGGCAGTTCCCAACTCCTTTTTTATGGAAGTATTCAACCGTCTTGTCTAATTTGTCCATATTTTCCGATGAAACGGTGCAGATGACGCTGAGCCCGTCGTAATTTGAAAGTTTCTCAAGGGCTTTCTCGACGATGCTGAATGTTCCTTCATTGTCCCAATTTCTTCTGGTCGCGTCGGACACGGACGAAGACGGCCCGTCCATAGATATTCCGAGCATCACATTGTGATCTTTTATGAACGCAATATCATCATCGCTGAGAAGAGTCGCGTTCGTTTGTATTCCGAAAAGAAAATCGCCGGCGTATTTTGAAATTCCCTTAAACATCGCGCTCTTGTTGACAAGAGGCTCGGCTCCGTGAAAAACAAGTTGCGGCTTGATTCCCTTGGAAAGATTTTTTTTGAAATATTTCTTCAATATTCCGAGGGCGTCTATGAGTTGTTCTTCCGACATATTTATGCCGTTTTTTCTCATAGATGACGGGATGTAACAGTATTTGCAGTTCAGGTTGCATTTGTCGGTGGGGTTGAAATACACTGCGGACGGCTTGAGCCCGAAGCGCAGTGTTTCCATCTCCTTCCTCAACGCAGCGCTTTTGTCCGCAAACTCCTTCAGGATTTTTCCTTCAAAGAGATGTTCGGATATTTTGTCTTTTCTGATGAGCGCCCAAAAAGCCGTGTCCGGCTCAATGAGCGCGCAATAGTCGCGGTGCGCGATGTCAATAAGCCGGAGTCCGGGGTTTTCCCCGGTATTGAAATTTTTCATTGTCAATTTAGCGTCCTACTGCGCTTTGCGCAGTTTTATCAATAAGAAACTGCCAAGAAAGAGACACGCTAAAGCTGTGAACTCCAACGGCAGTTTCAAAGGAGATAA
>JAGVIF010000139.1 GCA_020056205.1 Lentisphaeria bacterium
CCGATAAAAAGGCGACGATAATAAAAACCCTCCTGAAAAATCTTGGCGCCAATTTCAGTGCCGCCGCTGACGGGAACGACTACTATAATATGGCAAGTTACCGCTATTCGCCGGTAAAATTCGAGGAGGGAAAATTCAACGCCTATCTTAAAAAGGGCGGGAATGATTTTCCATGGTTCTCCAATCATCCCGGCGATCTCAGCGGAGTCCCGGTCGGCGAAAATAAATATGACGGCGTCACATACAATATTCTTGATTTCAAAACTTCTCCGGTTCCCAATTGCGTGATGCTCAGCGGATTCGGGTCAAAAACAAAAGAAACCGAAGTCAAAGGAATAAAGATCGGAATGAAATGCGACGCGCTCTTTTTCCTTCATACTTTCAACGCCCCGGACAAACTGTTGAAATTAAAGGATGCAAAAAATATGCCGGCGCTTTTTAAGTATATTGTTAATTACAGTGATGGCGCGAAAATTGAAATTCCGGTCAGATGGCGCGTTGACATCGGGAACTGGTTCGATAAATCTCCGGCTCCATGCGCGAACGCGCCGGTCGCATGGGCCGGCAATATCACGGACGACAAAAAGGGAGAAAAGGCCGTCCTCTATTCCATGAAATGGCTGAATCCGAATCCGGATAAGCAGATCGAATCTGTAGACATGAGATACTCGGACGAAAAAGACAAGCTTGGCGCCCCCGCTCTCCTCGCTATCACCGCCGGCGCACTGTAGTAGAGGTAATTTCAAAAGTAGTCAAAATTCAGCGTCCTACTGCGCTTTGCGCAGTTTTATCAATAAGAAACTGCCCAAGAAAGAGACACGCTAAAGCTGTGAACTCCGACGGCAGTTTCAAAGGAGGAGTCAGGAGACAGGATGATTGGAAGACAAGTTGAGTTTGAATTCAAATTTATTCTGAAGAGCCAATTGCAAAATTCAAAACAGGATTGAACATGATCAGAAAAAAAGCGAGTCGGAAACATGCGCCGGTCGAAAACCGTTATGCGGAAATGAAATACAAGAGGTGTGGACACAGTGGGCTCAAGCTACCCGCAGTATCACTAGGGCTCTGGCACAATTTCGGTGGGCCGGACTCATTCACCAACCAGAAAAGACTGATATTCCGCTCCTTTGATCTTGGCATAACTCATTTCGATCTTGCAAACAACTATGGTCCTCCGCCCGGAGCCGCCGAGATCAATTTCGGGAAAATCCTGGCTGCTGAACTTCATTCCTACCGCGATGAACTCGTGATTTCCACAAAGGCCGGATACGGAATGTGGGCAGGACCCTACGGCGACTGGGGTTCCCGGAAATATCTGATTTCAAGCCTTGACCAGAGTCTGAAACGCATGAACCTCGAATATGTTGACATCTTCTACAGCCACAGGCCGGATCCAGGCACCCCTCTTGAGGAGACAATGTCTACACTCGCACATATTGTCCGCCAGGGCAAGGCTTTGTATGTGGGCATATCCAACTACGGTTCGGAAGGAACTCTGGAAGCCTCACGCATCCTCCGTTCGATCGGGACTCCATGCCTGATACACCAGCCGCGCTACAACATGTTTGAAAGGACTATCGAAGGGACACTGCTCCCCGTCCTCAGGGATGAAGGGATAGGATGCATTGCGTTCTCGCCACTTGCGCAGGGTCTGCTGAGCGATAAATATCTCAACGGCATTCCGCGTGGTTCGCGTGCGTCCAAATCATGGTCGTTCCTCAAGAAGAGCAGGATCACTCCGGAAATCGTTGCGAAGATCGCAAAATTGAACAATATCGCACAGCACAAGGGGCAGACTCTTGCTCAGATGGCGGTTTCCTGGATCCTCAGGCTCGAGGAGATCACTTCGGTCCTCGTCGGCGCAAGCACTGTCCGGCAGATCGAGGAAAACGTCCATGCCGTTTCAGTCGGCAAATTCTCCGATTCCGAACTCAGTGAGATCGACGGTATCCTAAAAAATTGACTTCTTTCCGTCTGCGGGTAAATATTCACCGAAAGGACGGGGTTCGGTGAGTATTTACTTCGAGTGGTTCCCACACTTCACCCCTTGCCGCCGCGCATCTACGGCACGGCAGGCTCATGAAATATGCGGGGGGTAATTGCAAAAGTAGTCAGAATTCAGCGACCTACTGCGATTTTCGCAGTTTTATCAAAATGAAACTAAAATATAAAGGACATAAGGGACAAAAAGGACAAAAGGGACAGCAAGGACGACAATAAAAAACCCTTTGTGTCGGAGTTTATCCCGATTCTCGGAGAGACATCGGGATGCCTTTGTGGCTTTGTGCACCCGAGGCCCCACGGCTCGGGATCTTCGACCCCGAGGCCCCACGGCTCGGGATCTTCGACTTTAGCGTGGTAAATATTGGGCTGAATTCGAGCGTTGGCGAGAATAGAAAATCGGCGCCGGGGTCGGAATCGGTATCGGGATCGAAAAGGATCAAATGGGCTTTGGACACGAAAAGAAGAGATTTATGTCAAATAATGTTCAAATTTTCAGCGGCTTGAATGCCGAACAGGAGGCGGCTGTTCGCGCGATAGACGGGCCTGTTCTGGTTTTTGCCGGAGCCGGAACCGGCAAGACCCGCGTGATAACACACAGAATCGCGCACATGATAGCCAGCGGCGTCGCTCCTGAAAATATTGCCGGAATGACATTCACCAACAAAGCCGCGCAGGAAATGAGGGAAAGGCTTTTCGCCCTGGTTTCCGGAGAAAGGGCGAAGAAAGTGTTTCTTGGAACTTTCCATTCTTTCTGCGCACGAATGCTTAGGGCGGAGATTCACCTGCTCGGATGGACCTCCGATTTTACTATCGCGGATCAGTCCGACCAACTCTCAATCACAAAACAGGCAATTGCCGAAAGCGGGTTTGACAAAGATACGCTGCCGCCTTCGTTGTGCCTGAACGCGATAAGCAGGTGCAAGTCCTACTACATTGGCCCTGAAGAATTTAAGGGAAAAAGTTTCCTCAAACAGGATAAAGAAATTGCGGACGTATTCGCAAAGTATAACTCCATACTTTTCACCCAAAATATGCTTGACTTTGACGACCTTCTCCTGTTGGCGGTGAAAATCCTTGAAAAACACGGCGATGTCCTTGAAAAATACAGGACGCGATACACTAATCTGCTTGTTGATGAATATCAGGACACCAATAATCTCCAATTCAGGCTGATAAAGCTCCTCGCCGGAAAAAAAATGAACCTTTGCGCGGTGGGAGACGACGACCAGTCCATTTATGGCTGGAGAGGAGCGGAAATAAAGAACATACTCGACTTTCCGAAAATTTTCCAGGGGACGGTCGAACTTAAACTCGAGCATAACTATCGCTCCACAAATGTTATACTGAAAGCGGCGAATTCGGTGATATCTTCCAATCCGTCAAGGTCAAATAAAAAGTTGTGGTCGGACCGCGGCGAGGGAGAACCTCTGCTCCTCTCCCATTCGCAGGACAACACCGCGGAGGCGGACTTCGCCGCAGCCATGATTGAAAATCTGATGATGACACATAAAAGCCTGAGCTATAATGACATAGCTGTTTTATACAGGTCGAATTATCAATCTAAGGATTTTGAGGACTCTCTGCTTTCATATCGCATTCCATACAGGATAGTTGGAGGCAAATCTTTCTATGAGCGAAGAGAAATCAGGGACGCAGTCGCGTATCTGAAACTGCTTGTAAATCCGAAAGATGACCAGAGTTTCACCAGAATAATAGCCTCGCCTCCGCGCGGATTCGGCGAAAAAGCGCTCGATACCCTTCGCTCTGCGAAAATCGCAACGGGAAAATCTCTTTGCAATATGATGGGCGATGCGGAAATACATGCCTCGCTAAGTTCCAAAGCCTCCGACTCGGCGCAAAAACTTCATGCCGTTTTTTCAAAATGGAGACAGGAATTCTCAAATCCTTGCGGCCTCGCGTCAAAGACGGAAAAATATCTGAAGGAAGTCGGACTGCTTGACGGCCTCCTCGCGATGTATAAAGACCGTGAAGAGGCATTGAAACGCCAGGAGAACATCTTCGAGCTTGTGAACGCTATTGCGCTTTTTGAGAAGGATACTGAAAAGGAACATACGCTGGGAGCCTTTCTCGAAAAATACAGCCTTAACGATGATTCGGACAAGGCGGAGGATAAATCCGAAAACAAAGATTCTGTCACGCTCATGACCGTTCACGCTGCAAAAGGACTCGAATTCGAATATGTTTTCATTGTCGGCATGGAGGACGGAATATTTCCGCATGAAAGAGCCCTGGCTGAAAACGGGGAAGAAGAGGAGAGACGCCTCTTTTATGTCGCTCTGACAAGGGCGAAGCAACGCGTTTTCATAAGTTTGACGCGCCAAAGGATGAAGCATGGGGAAATGTCTATCCAAAGACCGTCAAAATTTCTCTTTTCCATCCCTGAAGAACTGATCCAGCGCAGCGCATTCACCGGAAGATCGCTTTTCCTTTCAAGAAGAACAAATATGAGAAGAAAATGGGACAGAGGGAATAAGGTTTACAATGATATGTGAATAGTTTCGTTATCTAATTAATTGCATCACGGAGCATTTCGGTTTTTTCCCCTTTCGGGGCAGGAATCCGTCCGGCCATGTCTTCAAATTCATCATACGCTTTCCCCGCCTGTTCGCGCTGTTCCACCGTCTGGTTCTTTGATGCAAGCTTTCCAATAAAAAGCGGAAGACTGTTGGCATCGGCGGCATCGTGCCGGTATTTGTCGCAGAAATGCAGATAAAAC
>JAGVIF010000371.1 GCA_020056205.1 Lentisphaeria bacterium
CATGCCTTGCCCCAAAGAGGTTGCCATCCCGAAAATTTTCGAGCGCTACAACCGGGGGCGGGTTTACGGCCTCTGGGACAATGCAAAAAAGGCTTATGCGGATATCGGAACTCTTCCATGGGAGAATGGAAGCAAGGCTGATGCATGTGTCAAATGCGGGGTCTGCGAAGATAAATGCCCGCAAAAGATACCTATCCGCAGGATGCTTGAAGAAGCTCATAAAAAGCTTTCCTGATCCTGCCGGAGGGAACGCTTTGTATTGAGAAGTTCTAAAGTTCGGGAATGCGAAAGATTGAGAGTGTCAATGTGTCAGAGTGTCAGAGTGTCAGAGTGTCGGAGTGTCAGAGTGTCGGAGCGTCGACGATTGGGTGATTGAAAGATTGAAAGATCTCTAAATCACCAAATAGGAAAAGAGAGCGCGAAAGTGTAGCACAGGCATCTTGCCTGTGAAAAAAGCAAAAAGGGGGAAGGCTAAAGCCTGAAGGGAGAAGGACGTTCGGGAGTTTTTATTCTGAATCCTGAATTCTTGATTTTTATGTCCCTTGCGTCCCTTGTGTCCCTTATGTCTCTGCAATGAAAGAAATTGGAAATTCTGAATTCTGACTACTTTTCAATCAATTGCGATACCGATACCGACCCCGACCCGAATGGCGCTAAGTTAAGGATTTCGAAAAAAGTAACTCGGGTCTATTGACCCGAGAGTCGCGGGTCAAATAGACCCGCGCTACCTCGAAATGCGCATTAACCTAGCGCCATTCGACCCCGAAAAAAATAGAAGTGTAAAAGAAAGGACCTAACCTCCAATCTGAATAATTCATGAGATATTGGTGGAACTTTTTTTACATATTTGTTGTCCAATGTGTTAGAACAAAAGAGGCTAAGCCCTGATTTAAACATGTTGCCGAGAGAATTAATATCGCAGGTAAAGAAAATCGAGATAAAGACGCGGAAGACCGTCAACGAAATAACGGCAGGCGCCTATCACAGCGTATTCAAGGGCAGAGGCATAGAGTTTGACGAGGTTCGCGAATACACCGAAGACGATGATGTAAGAGACATAGACTGGAACGTAACCGCGAGAACCGGAGCCGCCCACATCAAAAAATATATTGAGGAGCGCGAGCTCAATGTCATACTTGCCGTTGACGCTTCATCATCAACGGCTTACGGCAGTTCAGATAAAAGCAAAGCGATGAGAGCCGTGGAAATGGGAGCCCTTCTCGCTTTCAGCGCCATAAGAAATCATGACAAAGTCGGACTGCTTTTTTTCACCGACAAGACCGAATTTTATCTGCCCCCGAAATCGGGAAGGCTTCACGGGATGAGGGTGATACGGGAACTGTTGGCGAGGGAACACAGCGGCGGCAAGACTAATATAGCCTCGGCGATGTCTTCTCTTATGAGGCTCTTAAAAAAACACTCCGTCATTTTTTTGATGAGCGACCTTCTTGATGAAAAGGACTTTTCGAGAACCATGCGGAGCGCCGGAAAGAAGCACGACCTGATAGCGATAAGGATACTCGATCCGGCGGAAAAGAATATTCCACACGGCATTCCGGATTTGATTTTGGAGGATTCGGAAGACGGCGGAATTTGCGAATTTCGCGCGTCCTCTCCTTCGCGCGCGAAAGATTTCAGAGAAAAATCCGAACTGATTCACGCTCAAAATAAAGCTCTATGCGCGAAGGCGCAGGTTGACATTATAGACATTGACTCTTCGGAAGATTTCATAAAGCCCCTGCTCAAATTTTTCAGGATGAGGGAAAGGAAACATTAACCTAAGTTTTGCGGTTCAATCAACCGAACTTAAACTAAGCTCTTGATAATAAAAGATGAAAAACTTTCTTAAATATTTGTTTTTCGCCGTCATAGCCGTCATAGCCGCTTTGACCCTTGTTTTTGCGGTTGCCGTGATAAAATATCGCTCTCTCGCGCCGTCCGCCGGTGTCAACGCGGAAGCATTGAAGCCTCTCGGCCCGGATAAAATCGGGATCGGAGAGAAACGGGAGTTTCATGCCGAAATTGAAGTTCCCTGGAGCCTCGTTCCTCTTGAATTTCAATTTGTCCTCCCGGACGGCCTCCAGGAAATCCCGCGCGATAATTTTTCCCTGTCCGGTCTGGGCTGGGGCAAATGGAAATGGAAAATAAAAGGCCTCATTCAGGCGTATCGTCCGGGCGATTACAAAGGAATTGAAGGAGAACTTATATATTCCGTGAAAGGGAAAAAACAGGAGCCGAAGAAAATACGGATATCGGATTTCACCGTCATCCCATTTGAACTCAAAGACGATAAAATAAAAATAGCCGGAAAAATAGAACCGAAAAAAACTTATGCGAAATTCGCAAAAATCGCGTTGGCGGCTCTCGCCGTTTTTGGACTGATAATAGCGGCGCTGATTCTCATCAGGAAAAGGAAAATTGAAAAATTGAAACCGGTTTCCGCATGGCAAAAGGCGATGAATCTGCTCCGCGATTTGCGAATTTCGCACGAAAACGGCATGATTGAGGCGCGAATTTGCGTGTCGCGTTTGACGGACATAATCAGAAATTATCTTGAAGAACGTTTTGGAATTGACGCTCCAACTATGACCACCGACGAATTCCTCGAAAATTTAAAAAAACACAGAAGTCCTTTGCCGGATGAACATAAAAATTTTCTCTCCGAGTTTATGCGTTCCGCGGAGCTGGTTAAATTCGCCGCCGCGCCGGCGGATAGCGAACTGATCGGAAACGCAGTGTCGCATGCGGAAGTCTTAGTTCAATCGTCAATTCCCCATGAAGAAGACAACGGCGCGGACAAGTCAAGATGAAATTTGAAGCCTCATATTTTCTTCTTCTTCTGATCCCGCTTGCCGGACTTTTTATTCTTGCTTTGAAGAGAAAAGAGCCTTCGATAATAGTTCCGACCGTAAGACCGGCGTTCGGCGGCGGAAAAAAAACTGGAAAATCTTTCAGGAGCGCCTTCCCTCTTATCCTCGAATCTGCCGCTCTCGCTCTCGCTATTATCGCGCTTGCCAGGCCTCAAAAGGGGGTTGAAGAACTCAAGCAGCGGGCGGAGGGCATTGATATAATTATAGCCCTTGACCTCTCAGGGAGCATGCGGTCCATTGACGTTTCGGAAAAATACAATGATACGGACAAGCTCAGGAGGGCGCTTGCCAACGGCCTGCTCAAGGAGAGAATAGATGTCGCGAAAGACGAGATAAAAAAATTCATCGAACGCAGACCAAACGACCGGATAGGATTGGTAGCCTTCGCCCCCCTGCCCTATCTGGCATGTCCGCCGACACTCGACCACTCGTGGCTTTTGTCCCACCTTGAATACCTGAAACCCGGAGTGATAGGCGACGCGACCGGAATAGCCGGGCCTCTCGCAAGCGCCGTCAAACGGCTCGCGTCAACGAATTCAAAGCGCAAGGTGATAGTCCTCTTCACCGACGGAAAAAACAATGTGGACGCGAGGGTAAGCCCCGAGCAGGCCGCGAAAATCGCAAATGACAATAAAATAACAATACATACCGTTGGAATCGGGAGCGACAACGCCTTTATCATCATGGACGGGCTTTTCGGAAGGCAGCTGCAGAAAATAGAACATGAATTTGACGAAAAACTGCTTAAGACCATAGCCGAAACAACGGGCGGCAGATATTTTGCCGCCAGGGATTCCGATGGGCTTGAAAAAACTATGCAGGAGATAGACAAGCTTGAAAAAACAAATTTTGAACAACCTAAATTCATAGACTACAGGGAACTGGCTTTTCCGCTTATAAGCATCTCGCTGACAATGATTTTCGCATCATTCATCCTTTCAGGGACGCTACTGCTGAGACTGCCGTGAAGTAAGAATAGAGTAGAAGAGATTGATAATAAATTTTCCCCTTGAAAATTCAAAACAATACAATAGAGTAAGGCGCGCATTTGAGTGTTAAACAGAAAAACTATTTAATAACTTGTTATCTTGTTATCTGTTGAAGGTGAACAATACGTGGGGAGGCGCATATGGCTTTTTCGATAGTAGTCGATGGTCACAATTTCATCAACGACCTTGAGAGATACGGCAAAAAGAAGGAATATATTTTCAAGGAATTGTCCTTTCCCATTCTGCACACCATCATTCAGGAGAAGTTGAAAATCGAAGGATTGTACAGCCATCCATTCATACATACCGAGTTTGTCAGTTCCGATCATGGTCAAATCGGGTCAATAAAGGGACAGGAAAGAGATGATCTGATAAAAAAATTGAAGCACGAAAAAGGTGTCACTGTGCTGGAAGTGCCCCAGCACACAGCCAACACAAACAAGCAGAAGGGTGTGGATTTCACGGTATTTATTAGAATGATGACGCTGGCAAAATCGCCAGCCCAGCCTCACGAGATCGTGCTATTTGCATCAGACACTGATTACGTCCCAGCCCTGAAACTGATGGCTGAGATGGGTACACACGTCGTTATTGTCGGCTTCATGAAAAACGTACCTGTTCTGAACGAAGGCCTGGTCAATGAAAGCTATCTGTCATTAGACTTGGAGCAGTTGTTACAGCAAATGGAAAAAGTATCAGATAACAAGGGCACTGCACCGGACGCAAAAAAGCTGCGCCGGTGAGTTTTTCGTTAGACCTCAACAATAAAGGGAGATGCTTACAGCGATGAGATACGATGAGATAGAGGAAACTTGCTATGAAACAGTATGAAGCAGTTATTAAAGTTATGCAAGAGAATGGTGGCTATGCTACTCTTGGCTCGCTAAATCAAAATGTATTTAAGGTTGAGAATTGTAAATGGAAAACAGAAACTCCATTTGCAAGTATCCGTCGTATCGTTCAAGACGAGCGTTTTTTCTTTAAGATACGCCCGGGTTTGTGGGCATTAAAAGCCTATAAAGGCAAGCTACCACCTGAAATCCTGCCGGTTAAAAACCAGCCAAAGGCAAAAGAAGAAGAATGCTCTCACGCCTATTATCAGGGGTTGCTCGTAGAAATAGGAAATTTAAAGGAATATAAAACATTTGTCCCCAATCAGGATAAAAACAAGCTTTATCTTGGCAGAAAGCTTTCAGAGGTTGTAACGGTTTCCGAGATATATAAGTTCACTTATGATGAAATAGTCCGCACAGCTCGAACGATTGATGTGATGTGGTTTAACGATAGAAATATGCCTGCAAGCCTTTTTGAAATTGAACATTCCACGGATATGTATAGGTCTCTTCTGAAGTTTCTTGAACTTCAGGATTTTTACACCAACTTTCGCATAGTTGCTGATGAGGTCAGAAGGAAAGAATTTCAAACAAAAGTATCAGCAGATGCTTTTAGGTCTATAAGTAAGCGGGTCGGATTTTGGTGTTACGACAATGTGCCCGAACTCCACTCAAAAACAAGCGAACACATAAGTATAGAATCAAAGCTTAAATTGTAGAAAGGAAGTGTAAATGTCATTTAAACCTTATTTCAAAAAAATATCAGAAGAGCTAAGCAATAATATTATTATGTTCAAGAAAAAATACCCTGAGACAAAAAATAATTGTTATCCTGAAGAATTAACAAAAGTATTTGAAAAATATATTGAGGTTTATGGGCATGCATACTGTATGGATGTGGGTAGTGAAAGGAAAAAACTATCCAGATTGCTCTATAGAGCCTTAAATGAAGTGAAGCATTGAAGTCAAGTATCAACGGGTGGCAGGATCGGTTGATGAGAAATTAGCGACCTACTGCGAGTTTCGCAGTTTTATCAAAATGAAACTAAATTGATAAAATCGGTGTTCATCGGTGGTGAAGTTTCAAAGGAGCGGACTACTGTGGAGACCGCAGTTTTATCAATAAGAAACTGCCAAGAAAGAGACACGCTAAAGCTGTGAACTCCGACAGCAGTTTCAAAGGAGGATTCAGAATTGCCGATTGCCGATTTCCAAATTCTTCACCGCTAAAGAACGCTCAAAAAAAACAAGAATATGACGGATAGTAGTATTAAGAAGGTTGTTCCGTTGGATGCCGGACTGCTTGAATCCGGCGTCAAAAAATTTTCAATACGCTCGCTTTCGACCGCGAGCATAAGGGAAATAGTCCGGTTGTCTTCCGAATTGGAGAAGGACAGCGGGGTTCCATTCATCCACATGGAGATGGGCGTGCCTGGTCTTTTTCCGAATCAGATAGGGGTTGCCGCCGAGATAGAGGCGCTCGAGCGAGGAGTGGCGTCTAAATATCCGAGCATAGAGGGCATTCCGGAATTGAAGGCCGAAATCTCAAGATTCGCGAAACTTTTTATGGATATAGAAGCGTCTCCTGAGAACTGTTTCCCGAGCGTAGGCTCAATGCAGGGATCGTTCGCGGTGTTTATGACCGCCTGCAGAAGAGACAAAAAAAAAGACACTACGCTCTTTATAGATCCCGGCTTCCCTGTGCAAAAGCAACAGCACAAAGTCCTCGGCCTCAAATATGAAAGTTTTGATGTGTATAATTTCAGAGGGACAAAACTCCGCGCAAAAATCGAATCATTCCTGAAAAAAGGAAATATCTCGTCCGTCATATATTCAAATCCGAACAATCCTTCGTGGATATCTTTTACGGAAAAGGAACTTGAGACGATAGGAAGCCTTTGCGATGAACACGATGTCATTGCTATTGAAGACCTTGCATATTTCGCAATGGATTTCCGGAAGGATTACTCTGTTCCCGGGCAGGCTCCGTTCCAGCCGACGGTCGCGAAATTCGCAAACAATTACATCGTCCTTGTGTCAAGCTCGAAAATTTTCAGTTACGCCGGACAGCGAATCGCCGCGATGATAGTTTCCGGAAAGCTTTTCAATCGAAAATTCAAAGACCTCGAAAATTATTTTGGGACTGATAATTTCGGGCGCGCCATTGTCTACGGCGCTTTATACAGCCTTTCATCAGGCACATGCCACTCATCGCAATTCGCCCTTGCCGCCATGCTGCGCGGCGCAAACGACGGGCTTTTTAATATCGTTTCGCAGGTCAGGGAATACGGGGAACGCGCGGCATTGATGAAAAAAATATTTACCGGCAACGGGTTCAGAATCGTTTATGACAAAGACGGGGAGGAAGACATCGCCCACGGATTTTACTTCACGCTCGCGTATCCCGGAATGAATTCGGAGGAGCTTCTCTTCGAACTTCTCCGCTACGGGGTAAGCGCGATTTCCCTTAAAATAACGGGAAGCGATAGGGATGACGGAATACGCGCCTGCGTGTCGCTTGCCGATCGCGGAGCGATATCGGAACTCGGGCGCAGAATGATTCTTTTCAGGAAGGAGCATAAGTGAACAAAACGGATCAAAGCCCTTCGCTCTTCTCTCTCGCCGCGACACAGTTTCTCGGCGTTTTCAACGACCACGTGTATAAGACTGCCGTCGTCTTTACGGTAATAGGCGCATCGTCCGACTACTCCAAAAACGCCGCTTTCCTCGCGATGATAACTTTTATCTACGCCATCCCTTTTATAATTTTCCCCGCTCCGGCGGGATATTTCGCCGACAGATTCTCCAAGCGCAATGTGATAGTTCTCGCGAAAGCTGCGGAGCTTGTGATAATGTTATTCGCGTTGCTTTCTTTTGCGAATTTCGCAAATTGGGGAATGCTTCCGCTGCTGTTTGTGATGTTTTTAATGTCGGCGCAGAGCTGTTTTTTCAGTCCGGCTTTCAACGGAATTCTGCCCGAATTTTATACTGAAAAGAAGATATCAAGAGTCAACGGAATCGTAGGCATGATAACAATGATCGCCGTTCTCTGCGGCATGGGAGCCGGAACAGCGGTCAAGGCCGCCGTCGGAGACAAAGTTTATATATGCGGACTCTTTTCGGTCGTCATATCAGTAGCCGGACTGCTCACATCTCTCAGAGTGGAGACCGGGCTTCCGGCCGCTCCGGCAAAGAAATGGTCGTGGCTGTGGTTCTCGAAATTCCGCGAAGGGATGAGATACATCTCGTCAAACCGCCCTCTTTTTCTCGCCGTTCTCGGAGACGCGTATTTCAGCGGAATAGGCATAGCTTTTCAATCTATTCTCGTTATATACGGAAAATTTTCGCTCGGCATGACAAATGAAAAAGAGCTTGGCGCGCTTCAGTTAATTACCGCCGCCGGAATCGGATTTGGATGTTATCTTGCCGGAAGAATTTCCGGCAGAAGGGTCGAGCTTGGCCTTGTCCCCTACGGAGCGGCCGGAATTTTCATCTTCATGCTGCTTTGCCTAGTCCAGGGACCTGCCGTTAAAATCGCGGGAAACAGCATATTTCCGTTTTTGCTCTGCTCCCTTGCGATGACCGGAATATCGGGCGGGCTTTTCATTATTCCCCTCAGGGCTTACATACAACAGAAGAGCGACCCCGCGCGCAGAGGGGAAGTCATAGCCAACGCGAACGTCCTGGCTTTCATCGCGATAGCGGTCAGCGGGATAGCGCTTTTCGCTTTAACATCCGGGGTCTCAGGCGCCGACGCGGAAATCCTCCGCGGCGTCGAAAAGATAAGACTGTCCTGCCTGAATTTCAATCCTGACAGTCTCATAATTTCAATATCTTTTATGACGGCGGCGGTTACCATTTACGCATGTTACCTCCTGCCGCTCTTCGTGCTTCGCTGCGCGATAGTAACTCTCACCAACATTTTTTACAGGATAAGGCTTGAGGGGGAGGAAAATATTCCGGAGACAGGCCCCGCTCTCATAGTTTCCAATCACGTTACATTTGTGGACGGACTTCTCATAAGCGCCTGTTCTTCAAGGATAGTCAGGTTCATGATGCATCAGGATTACTACCGGCATCCGCTCTTCCATTATTTTGTCAAGTGGGCGGGTTTTATCGAAGTGCCGGACGGCGGCAAAACCGGCGCGTTGAAGGTTATGTTCAAAAAAGCCCGCGAGTCTCTTAGGAATGGAGATATTCTGTGTATTTTCCCTGAAGGACGCCTTACGCGAAACGGAGTGATGAGCGAGTTTAAAAGCGGCTTTTCGAAAGTTATCCCGGAAGACCTTGACGCGCCGATCATCCCCGTCCGGCTTGGAATGATATGGGGAAGCATATTCAGCCACTACTACGGGAAGATAAAACTCAGATGGCCGACGAAACTCCCGCATCCGGCCTCGGTAACGGTCGGCAAAGCAGTTTCCAAGACATTGTCCCCGTTTGAGTTGCGGCAGATAATCTCCGGGCTTGCGGCTGACGCCGAGTCAATCCCGCGCAGAGAGGAACGCCCCGTGCATTATCAGTTTGCGAAAATCGCAAAACGCCACCCCTTCAGGAAAACTCTCTACGACTACGACAAGGGCGGAATTGCGAATTTCGCGCTTCTATACAAATCCGCGCTTCTCAGCGGAGAAATCCGCAGGCTTGACAGTTCCGATTACGAATACGTGGGAGTGTTCATGCCTAATTGCGTAGCCGCAGCGGTCTCGATTCTCGCCGCGCTCAACGCCGACAAAGTTCCGGTTGTGCTCAATTACACGGTTTCAAAGGATACCATGCGTTCGGCGATAGACAAAGCCGGGATAAGGCTCATTCTCACGAGCAGAGCCTTTCTTAAAAAAGCAAAAATAGA
>JAGVIF010000162.1 GCA_020056205.1 Lentisphaeria bacterium
CCGACCCGAATGGCGCTAAGTTAAGGATTTCGAAAAAAGTAACTCGGGTCTATCTGACCCGAGAGTCGCGGGTCAAATAGACCCGCGCTACCTCGAAATACGCATTAACTTAGCGCCATTCGACCCCGAACGAAACAAAAATACATAACAACAGTACGAAATGCGAGAGTGAAAAAAGTAGAATTTAGCGTCCTACTGCGAGTTTCGCAGTTTTATCAAAATGAAACTAAATTGATAAAATCGGTGTTCATCGGTGTTCATCGGCGGTGAAGTTTCAAAGGAGAAATCCTGAATTCCTGCGAAATCTTAGTTTCGCAATCAGCTCAATAAAATGCGAAATTACTTGTTTTTCTATAAAAATATCACATCGTCAGTGGTTTATGACTTTTGCAACCGGCTCGCAGGACTTGTTCTATTCTGCGCGCTCATCTTTCCGAATTCCACGCGTTCGGAAAAAATAAACTATACAGTTTCCGTTGTCCGGGCGGATTCGGCCGCTCCCGCTGAATTGCAAAGCAAAATAAACTTTGTTCAGGCGTCAGACTTTTCCTTCTCCGCTTTCGTCTCAAACAATAAAATATTCATCTCCATCGAATTCAACGAGAAAGAGGAAAGACGCTCCCACAGGTCATGGGTCTGGAATCCTATCGAACAATTCTACAAAGAAGACCACGGCGACAGAGAAAGCGTCGTCTCTATTATATTAAAAAAATCAGGCGAACCTTTTGCGGACATGTGGATATGGCGCTCATTCATCAGCAACCCCGCCGAAATAGCCGAGGACTTTCAAGTTTTTTATCAGAAAAACGACGACAGCGCTCCGTCTCTTGTAAAAAGGGATGCGGGGCGGATATGCTGGGAATCAAGATACTTTGATGAATTCGCGGGGGAACGACTCCCAAGATTTTACCACAAAAAGCCGTCCGGCTCCTCCGCCGATGTTTCCGCCCGCGGAATATGGAAAAACGGCAGATGGCATTTAAAAATCTCAAGAGCCCTCGACACCGGAAATCCTGATGACATCGTTATTGCGAAAGAAGACACTATCATCATGTCCGTATCCAGGGGAATGCCGGATTTTTCACCCCCCAACCCGGATGAAATTTCCGAATTATCCCCGCCGCCGGATGACAAAGCCCCTGCGAATTTCGCAAATATCGCAGTAATCGAATTGAAGATTACGGGGGAAAAAAGATGATAAGCTATTCCAAAACAAGGAAAATATTTTTTTGGATATATGTGATACTGACCCTCCTGTTCTCCTCGCTGCTCATATATTTGGGGAAAAAAGACATAGACAGAGCCAACGCTTTCGCGGAGAGGGAAAAAACATATATAGACAACATCATGAACTGCTCGGAAAAACTCAACAAAGCCCTTTCTTCTCTTCACGGGGCGATGCTTTCCAATAACCCGGCCAAGTTCTCATCACTCGAAGCGGATTTCCTTAATCTGAAAAAACAAATCAACTCTCTTTCCCCAAAAAATGGCGATAAAAATATCCAACGGGACATCGAAGCTCTGAAAAAAAATATGATGAGAATATCCTCCGCGCTGGATTCGTTGAGAAACGATTTGTTATGCTTCCCCCCGGATATTGATATTTTGACCTCCCAAGACTACCTGTGCATAAGTTCCTCTCTGTCCGCCTCCTCCGAAATAATACACGCGCTCGTTTCCAAGGTGAATGAACAGGCCAATTTTCTCCGCGAACAAAGCCTTTTCTTTTTCAAAAAACTCCAATATACGCTCGTAACCTTCTTCATCCTCACAACACTATTTGCCGTCTCATCGTCTTCTTATTCAAGCTTTCTGCTGAAAAAATATCTCAAACTCCTCAGCGAAGGAACAAAACAGATAAGCTCAGGCAATCTGAAATACAGGTTTGCGAGCCTCGAATCCGATGAAATGGGCTCGCTGATGAGCGACTTCAATGTCATGGCCAGAAGACTTGAACAACAAACCGTAGAACTCAAGGAAATAAACAGAAAAATCGAGGAAAAAGCCACGCAACTAGCCGAGGCGAATCTGCACAAAGACAGGTTCTTCGCCAATATGAGCCATGAATTGAGAACTCCTCTCAATTCCATAATCGGATTCTCTGAACTCATCATCGAAAGAAATAACTATGACAAAGTAAAGATAGTCGAAAACTCGCGCAAAATTCTCTCCGCCGCCGAACATCTGCTCGCCCTTATCAGCGGTCTCCTTGACATCGCGAAAGCGGACGCCGGAGTTCTCCTGCCGAACCGCAAAGAACATGAAATAACAAAGACCGTCGCTGAAACCGTGGAAATGCTGAAACCTCTCGCCGAAAAGAAAAACCTGTCCCTTGACCTTCTCCTCCCCCCTCCCATGAAGGCGTATTACGATGAAAAAATGATGCGCCAAGTTCTCATAAACGTAATAGGAAATTCTATAAAATTCACGAAAGAAGGATGGGTGAAAGTCAAAATTGAAAGAACCGGCGATATGATAAAAATTGAAGTAAGCGACACGGGGATAGGAATTTCCGACGAAGAACAGAAAAAAATATTTAAAGACTTCCACCGCGTCGAAAACGGTTTGACTTCAAATTATGAGGGCGTTGGACTCGGACTCGCCCTGAGCCGGAGACTCATTGAACTGCATTCCGGAACCATCCAACTCTCAAGCGCGCTCGGAAAAGGAAGCTCATTCAGAATCCTGATTCCGTGAAGGCATCCGCGACGGATGCCTTCACGGAATCAGGTTTCACAGAAAAATAAGCAAAATCCCCAAAAAACACACGGTTTCCGCTTGAATCGCCTGCAAAATCCATCTATATTCCGGCGTGAACAGAACCTATAGCTTTTCAGAAAAATAATTTTACAAACCGTGAGCCGCGAACCTATGAAATCAACCACAGCCAAAAAAAAATACACGCTTTCTGGAAACCCCATTGAATTTTACATTCAAATTTAAAAAAAATTAACATCGGAATATAAAAAAATGAAAGTCGCCGTAAAAGTGAAAATGTTAGCCGGATGCGAGGATATTGCCCCTAAAAAAGCTCATCATGACGATGCCGCATTTGATTTGATGGCAAGGGTTGACATGGAGCTTAAACCGGCCGAGCCTCATCTTGTTCCAACCGGAATCTTTATGGAAATTCCTCAAGGCTATGAGGGACAAGTCAGGCCCAGAAGCGGACTGGCGTTAAAACACGCGATAACCGTTTTAAACAGCCCCGGAACCATAGACGCAGGTTATCGCGGAGAAGTCTCCGTAATCATAATGAATTGCGGCAAAGAACCTTACAGCCTAAAACGCGGCGACCGGATAGCCCAGATGGTAATAGCCAAACTGCCGGACGTTGAAATATCGCTCGTCAGCGAACTCTCCGATTCAACCCGCGGAACAGGGGGATTCGGAAGCACCGGAAAAAGATAACCGGGCCAATTGCAAAACTCAAAACCGATGCCGATAAAAAATCATTTTTCAATAAAAATAAATGTCCCCTTCGTCTCCAATGTGATTTTCGGGAGCAACTTTTTCTCCTCCCCTATTCGTCTTGAAAATGCCCTCCCCTCCCCTGAAAAAGGGAAAAAACATAAAATAATCTTCTTCGTTGAAAAAAGAGTGGCGTCTCTTTTTCCGTCCCTTTCCAACAACATCAAAGTCATTGGCCGCTCAAGTAAAAAAATCGAGATCATTGGCGAACCGATAATCCTGCCGGGCGGAGAGCAAAACAAAAATATCGGCTCTTCCCTGAAAATCTGTTCCATCCTTTCAAAATATAAAATATGCCGCCAATCATTTGTATCCGTAATAGGAGGCGGGGCATTTCTTGACACCGCCTGCTTCGCGGCATCCATCGCCCACAGAGGAATCCGCCAGATAAGATTCCCGACAACGGTAGTCTCGCAGTGCGATTCAGGAATAGGAGTCAAAAACGGCGTCAACATTTTCGGCAAAAAAAATTACGCCGGCACATTTGCCCCGCCGTATCTTGTTATCAACGACTTTGATTTCATCGCCGCTCTCGACAGAAGAGAAATGATCGCAGGCTCCGCCGAGGCGATAAAAGTGGCGCTGATAAAAGACGCCGCCTTTTTTGAACTCATCTCGAAAAAAACGGCGGAAATAAAAACCGGCAATCTGCCCTTCTACAGGGAGTTGATACGCAAATGCGCAAAACTTCACGCCGAACACATACAAAATTCAGGCGATCCGTTTGAATTCGGAAGCGCCCGCCCCCTTGACTTCGGCCACTGGATCGCCCACAAGCTCGAAGCAATGTCCGCAGGACAAATCCGGCACGGCGAGGCGGTCGCAATAGGAATAGCGTCAGATTCTTTTTTCGCCGCAGAGAAAGGTTTTATAACAAAGATTGAGCTTGAAAAAATCATTAAAACTCTGCTCGATTGCGCGCTTCCCGTCTGGCACAAACTGCTTAAAAAAAAGAAAAACGGCAGATTCATCGTCCTCGACGGAATTGAGGAATTCAGAGAACACCTCGGAGGCAAACTGCACATAACCATCCCTCGCGGCATCGGACAAAAAATCGAAGTGAATGAAATGGATGAAAAAACAATTCTCGAATCATTCGCATACCTGAGCCGGTTGCAAAATCATAAACCGAAGCCGATGGCATCCGCAACGGCTCGGTTTATGACTCTTGCAGCTGGCTCCTGAACAGATTCTCCAAAAGATGAAAATCCTCGCAAAAACACATTTGTGCTACTCATTCAATGTCTTCAAAGAAAAAGATAATTTTCCGCTCTCGAACGGGTTTAAAAATAATGTCAAAAAAATAAGAAGCCTCGTCCGGCCGGATAAACAACAACCGTTTGCGCTCGGACTCTGGTTGAACAGAACAAATCTAAACAAAATCTCACGGACAGAGATTTCCGCGCTGAAAGAATACCTCGATAAAGAAAACCTCTATGTCTTCTCGCTCAACGCCTTTCCGTACGCGTCATTCCACGGCAAAAAAGTCAAGGAAAATGTCTATCTGCCGGACTGGCGCAGCAATCAACGCCTCCAATACAGCATAGACTGCGCCGATTTCCTCGCCGAAATCCTTCCCGACGAAATTTCCGGAACCATAAGCACAGTCCCTGGCGGATATAAAAAGCTCATTTCAAAAACCGACCTTGCGAAAATCGCAGACAATCTATCCAAAATGAACCACAGGCTTTGCGAAATTCGCAGAAAAAAAGGGCGAAAATTCACACTCGCCATTGAGTTCGAGCCCGACTGCATATGGGAAAAAACAGAAGAGTTTGTCGAATTCAAACGGAAATATTTATCACACCTTGACGCAGATGAAAACCTGATAGGAATCTGCTACGACTGCTCCCACGCCGAAATCGCGCTTGCAAACCCGGAGGAAGACTTTGACGCGCTCCGGAAAGAAAATATAGCCGTCTCAAAAATCCAACTCAGCGCCGCCCTCGAATGCAAATTGCCGGAAGGAAAAAAATATCTTGCGAAATTCGCAGACAGCCCCTATCTGCATCAATCCGTCCTGACAGAAAACGGAAAACTTAAAGCGCGCTACCGCGATCTCACAGAAATGCTTGAAGAAAAGAATCTTACAGGAACCGCCATTTCTCACTATCATCTGCCGATCTTCTTCTCAAAATCAGACGAAACCCACATAAGCGCGCGAAAAATTGTCCTCGAAAAAATCATCAAAATCATAACGGAAAAAGAGCGCGATAATGAAAATCTCCTCGAAATTGAAACATACACCCACTCCGTCCTCCCCAATTCCTTCCCCAAACACGAAAAAGACAAAATCCCATCAATGATAGCGAAAGAATACGCATGGTTCTTATCAAAAATTCCACACCCGTCCCATAGCGGACGGGGAGGCTGAAGCGTTTTAGGCTGTAGGCTAATAGGGGACAACACAAGAAAGCGTATTTGCAAATGCAAAATGCCTTGAGTCAAAACCTAACAG
>JAGVIF010000006.1 GCA_020056205.1 Lentisphaeria bacterium
CAAGACCATGAAAATAACCGGCCACGGCGAGCGTGGCCCTCCACATAATCGCGCTTTAATTGGGATCGGTGAAAAAAATGAAACTTGAACAGAAAACATTCCCCGTAAATCTGCTCCTTAAAGGCAGAAAATGCCTCGTCGTCGGAGCGGGGAAAACGGCCGCGCGT
Organism: Lentisphaeria bacterium; assembly: GCA_020056205.1. Classification (GTDB taxonomy): domain Bacteria; phylum Verrucomicrobiota; class Lentisphaeria; order Victivallales; family GWF2-50-93; genus JAGVIF01. The sequence goes on from JAGVIF010000006.1 coordinate 168, forward strand.
AAGATAGGCAATCTCCTCAGGGTTCATGCCGATATTACCGTAATCGCGCCTGATGTCTCCGTCGAGATAAACGATATTGCCGCCGGCGGCGCAGTATCTCTGATTAAAAGAAAATATAATGAAAATGACATCGAAGGATTTTTTTTGGCCTTCGCCGCAACTGACGACAGAAAACTTAACGCTAAGATAGTAGAAGAATGCAATCATAAAGGAATTCTCTGTTGCGCCGTGGACGAGAATTGGAAAGACGGCGCTTTCATTACTCCGGCAAATGTCGAGAAAAACGGCGTGACTATTTCCGTCTCAACGGACGGAGCCGCGTGCAGACGCACGAGGATGATCAAGGAAAATCTCTCTCGCCACCTGCAGTTCACCGAAAAAACTGACATGATAATCATCGGCACAGACCAGAATTATCTCAATCTTGAAGACAGGGAACGCCTTCATCTTGTAGGAGACAGATTCGACGGCGTCGGAGAAATGCTGACCAATCTGACAGGCATGCACGAATTCATGCTTGTCAATACATGCAACAGGATTGAACTTGCGGCATTTATGTCGCCGTCCGAATCTCTTGAAAAACTACTGCTGAAAATTCTGGGTTTTGAAAACATCAATGACAATTCTTATTACATTAAAAAAGGATTTGACGCATTTGCCCATCTTGCTTTTGTCTGCGCGGGGCTTATGTCGCAGACACCCGGTGAAAAACATATAACAGCCCAGCTCAAAAGCGGTCTTGAATACTGTAAAAACAAAGGCTGGTCGGGAACCATGATGCAAGAGTGGATAGACAACACACTTCATCTGTCCAAACACATCCGGCAGATCATTGAACCTCTTTTCACGGCATTTGAAATCGAAGACCTTGCAATAAAATACGCCAAAGACAAAGTTCCGGATATAGCAAAAAAAAATATAATGCTTATCGGCACCGGGATAGTCGGACAGGCTATTGCCGAAAAAATAACTGAAATAGGATGCGCCTTGACTTGGTGCTATCATATAAATCCTCCGCAGCTTGAACACGGGCGCAAGGGAAAAATAAATATCAGCGCCCTGAACGGGATCAAGGACTACATCGGAGGAGCGGACATCATAATATCTGTCGCAACAACACCGTCCTATATCATTCACAACGGCCATGCGCCATTCATGGAACAGACAAAAAAGATTCTTGTGATAGATATTGGGATTCCGAGGAATGTCTCCCCTGAATTCAAAAAAGTTCTTCCCAACGTAACGGTCGTTGATTTGGACGATCTTAAACATTGGCACAAACGCGAGGCGATAGATTTGTCGCACATCTTTGAATTAAGCGCAAAGGTTGTTGACGGGCATAAAAATATCTATGAGAAGATCACGTCCGGCGCGCGCGGCGCAAACAACAATGAATAAAAAATTAAAAATTTGCGCCGGAACAAGGGGAAGCAAGCTCTCCGTAGCGCAGACATCCGCCGCCCTGAAAAAAATAAAAGCGCTTTTTCCTCAGGTTGATTTCGGAATAGAAATAATTTCCAATCCCGGCGACAGAGACAGGAGGACGGATTTAAAGTTTTCTCCGCCTGATTTTTTCACGAAAGACATTGATAACGCCCTCATTTCAGGAAAAATAGAGTGCGCGATTCACAGCGCAAAAGACCTGCCGGATTCGATGAACAAGAAAATTGACTGGTTCTATCTGCCGTGGAGTGAGGATGAGAGAGATGTCATGATAATGCCAAAGGCGCAAAGGCACGAAGGCGCAGAGGCGCAAAGTTTTAAATCCGAAATCCGAAATCCGAAATCCGATTTGTCGGACGAGTCCGAAACAAAATTAAAAGCTCAAAAGCAAAAATTCAAAACTAATTCGGATTTCGATATCCGCGCCTCGAATTTATTCCGAATCGGCATCAGCAGTGTCCGCCGGGAAAAATACTGCCGGAAGAAATTTCCCGGAGCTGAGCTTCTTCCGGTGAGAGGAGACATTGAAGAAAGAATCGCCCAACTTGACGAAGGGAAATTCGATATGCTGATTATGGCGGCGGCAGGACTCAAAAGAATCGGGTTGGAAAACAGAATATCCGAATACATCCCGGTCAACGAACTTCCGCCCCCCGAAGGACAGGGATATCTCGCTCTTACATTTCGCAAAGACGATCCTATCTTTTGCGAAATTCGCAAATATTTTGTGAAGGCGGTTGTTTTTGCCGGCGCCGGTCCCGGCGACACGGAACATGCAACAATTGAAACTGTCAATGCGCTGAATAATTGCGATGTCTGTCTTTATGACGCGTTAATTTCCCGCGAACTTCTGAAATATCTGCCGGACACGGCGCGGGCGATATATGTCGGCAAGAGAATGTCCGCCCATAGTTTAGCTCAACAGGAAATTAACAATATGATTGCGAAATTCGCAAGACAGGGGAAGCGGCTTGTCAGGCTTAAAGGCGGAGACCCAACGATTTTCGGAAGGCTCGCGGAAGAGATCGAAACACTTGACAGCCTGAACCTTCCGTATCGGGTGATTCCCGGTGTTAGCAGTCTCAATGCCATAGGCGCGACCGGCTTGATGCTGACGAGGCGCGGATTGTCCGGAGGATTTTCAGTGATGACTTCGCGCAGATCAGGCTCTTCTGAATTTCATCATGTTGACGTTAAAGAAAGGCTTCGATTTCCCTTAGTATATTTCATGGGGCTTTCCGAAACTGCGAATATCGCAAAATCACTGATCAGGGAAGGAAGAGCCAAAAATGATTTCGCCGCGATTATTCTTTCTGCGGGAATAAGATCCGAAGAGAAAATTATTTCAGGGACACTGAACGACTTTGCGCGTTCAATGATAAATATTCCGACAGGCGAAGCTCCGGGAATATTCATTGCCGGAGAAAACGCTAATCCGAAATATGCCTTTAAGAATAACGGCGCTCTTGCTGGAAGGAAAATTCTTCTCACCTGTAGCGATGCCATTATGGACAAGGCAGTCAACAAAGTCTGCGATCTGGGCGGAATTCCAATCAGGATGCCATTGATAAAATTAGAAGTCGCACAAGCCGCCGACTTGTGTTTGGAAGTAGCTCAATCCTC
>JAGVIF010000167.1 GCA_020056205.1 Lentisphaeria bacterium
CCATAACCGCTATGCGGCGTGAGTCTTTTGGCGTTCAGCCAGTCCGCCGCCGCTCGACGATGGCTCGACATCGCCTCCGCGGCGTCGAACTGCCTGACCATCCAAAATCCTTTACGTTTTATCCCCACTTATTTATGTTACGGAGCACTAGACTCTTTCGGATTCGGCGAAAAAACTTTGTGTCCCCGCAGAACTTGCGGAATACGACAAAGGAAATTCGATACTTGTCGTTCGCATCCTGACAAAATGAGCATATATTTCGCGCCATCCCATATTAAAGAAATAGCGCCGGATCGCCCGCGCTTCCAAGAAAAACCTATCACTCTATGGGACGGCTGTGAAAAAAAATAAACATAACAAAGAGGGAATACAAGCAAATGAAAAGAAAAATGATTGCCGCACAGCTTTACACCCTGCGGGATTTTTTAAAAACTCCGCAGGAAATCGCCGAATCTCTCAAAAAAGTAAAAAAGATCGGATTTAACGCGGTTCAGGTGTCCGGGCTCGGACCTATTGACGCCGCCGAATTGAAAAAAATCCTCGACGGTGAAGGGCTCAAGTGCTGCGCAACCCACGAGTCGGGAAAAATGATCGTCGAAGAAACGGACAAAGTCATAGATAAATTGAATATTCTTGACTGCAAATGCGCGACATATCCTTATCCGCATACCCAGCCGAAAAGCGCCGACGATTACAAAGCCCTTGCCGCACAACTCAATAAGGCCGGGGAAAAAATGACCGATGCCGACAAAATCCTATGCTATCACAACCATGCGATTGAATTTGAGCGTTTTGAAAATAAAACGGGACTCGATATAATTTTCGATGAAACTAACCCGAAATATCTTCAGGGAGAATTAGATGTCTACTGGGTTCAGTATGGCGGCTCGAACCCGGTCGAATGGTGCAAAAAACTTAAAAACCGCCTTCCCCTGATTCATCTCAAAGAGTTCGGCATAGTCAACAACGAGATAAAAATGCTTGAAATAGGCAACGGCAATCTCAACTGGAAAAAGATCATCGCAAACGCCAAAAGAGCCGGTACGGAATGGTTCATAATTGAGCAGGATACCTGCCGAATAGACCCGTTTGAATCCTTAAAGATCAGTCTTGAATTTCTCATTGAGGAGGGTTGAAATGTACTTTACAGGTTTTGCGGACGAGGCAGGGAGCGATCTCGATACCCAAATAAAAGCCACAAAAGAACTCGGATGGAAATTCATCGAGACACGGAAACTTTTCGATTCCAATCTTGCGGGCATATCTGAACAACAATTTGAAGAAGTCCGCCAAAAGCTCGATCCGTCCGGCATTTCTTTTAACTGCTACGGCAGCGGCGTGGCAAATTGGGCAAAACCAATAACAGAACCCCCGGATTCAAGCTGCGAGGAAATGAAAAAAGCCATTCCGAGAATGCAAGCGCTCGGAATAAAAATGATAAGAATAATGAGCTTCGCCGTCCCGAAAGAACTCAGAACAAAAGACTTCCATGACGAAATCGTAAAAAGACTGAAAATAATAGTAAAAATGGCGGAGGACGCCGGAATAGTTTGTCTGCACGAAAACTGTATGAACTGGGGCGGGCTTTCATACGAACACACCCTGAGGCTCTTGGACGCGATAAACTCCCCTTCTTTCAGACTTGTTTTCGACACCGGAAACACTGTCATCAGCGATGATGTCCGCGGAAATCCCCCTTATAAAAAACAAAACTCCCTGGAGTTCTACAAAAATGTCCGCGAATTCGTAGACTATATCCACATCAAAGACGCTGTATGGAAAGACGGAAAAGAAGTCTTCACTTTCCCGGGCGAAGGCGACGGAAATGTCATAGAAATTTTGACAGACCTGCTCCAGAGAGGATATGACGGCGGAATTTCAATCGAACCTCATATGTGTGTCGTTTTCCACGAGAAGCAGACAAAAGAACAGGGAGAAAAAAAAGCCTGCGAAAATTATATCGAATACGGCAGACGAACGATGAAAATCGTCGAAGAAATAATCGGCGCCGGTATAGCTAACTAATTATTGTGCCGGGGATGTCGCAAGCTGCCGGCAGCCTTCCACTTTTTAATTTCTCCTTATGAAAACATACAAGTCATTTTTAGAGAAGGAAGTCAAACCGGCGAAAAATGCCGGGAGCGCCCGGTTTCACATAATATCGGCTCCATATGAGGAAACTGTGTCATACGGCGGAGGGACATCACGCGGGCCCGAGGCGATAATCAACGCCTCGCAGTATCTGGAATATTTTATGGGCGAAAATGAGCCACTTGTCTCGGACATATACACGGTTCCTCAAATTAAAGTTTCAGCGCCAAAGAAAAAAGTTTTCGCCCGAATCGCCGGCGCCGTTCTCGCTTCTCTTAAAATCGGCGCCCTGCCCGTTCTTCTCGGCGGCGAACACACGGTAAGTTATGGCATGGCTAAAGCCCTCCGCGAATATTTTGGCGACGGAAAAATAGGGATAGTCCACTTCGACGCCCACGCCGACCTCCGGAATTCATACGGCGGCAAAAAATTCAGCCACGCCTGTGTGATGAGAAGGATACACGAAGACTTCAGGATGGAAATATTTCAGATAGGAACAAGGGGCTATGCTAAAGAGGAACTTATTTACAGGAGAGAGAATAATATACGTTTCATAGACGCGCAAGACTTGGCAAAAAAAAAGCCGGATAAAATCCTGCCTGATGATTTTCCGGACAAAATATACATAAGTTTTGATGTGGACGCCCTTGATCCATCAATAATGCCGTCAACCGGCACACCGGAACCGGGAGGGCTATTGTGGAACGAAACCGTTGAAATATTGCGCAAAATAGCACAACAGAAATATATTGCCGCGTTCGACATCGTGGAGCTTGCCCCGATAAAAGGACAATCTCATGCCGACTACACCGCCGCCAAACTCGCATGCCTTATGATGGGGCTTGCCATAAAAGGAAGAAATTAAGCCAAGCTCTACCCGAAAAGGGGTTCACCGTTCAGGGTTCAGGGTTCAGAATAAATGAAGACACAAGCAAAAAGAAGTTCTAAAGTGCGGAAGTTCGGGAGTGCGAAAGATTGAGAGTGTCAAAGTATCAAAGTGTCAGAGTGTCAAAGTGTCAGAGCGTCGACGATTGGATGATTGCGCGATTTAAAAATCTCCAAATCTTTAAATCACCAAATACTAAGAGTGCGAAAGTGCGAGAGTAAAAAAAGTAGAAAGTGGAAAACGATAAAGAAGTTCTAAAGTTCGGCCTGCGGTGAGCTTGCCCGCAGTGAGCTTGTTTGCGGTGAGCTTGCCTGCCCTGAGCTTGCCGAAGGAGTCGAACTCGTCGAACTTGTCGAATCCG
>JAGVIF010000122.1 GCA_020056205.1 Lentisphaeria bacterium
GGCGGCATCAAAGGATATGGTTTCAATCTTCCTGACGGTCACGGCGCAAATCATGGCGTTGTTTTCCGGCCTGATCTTGTTCTTGAAATGCGACAGCAACGCTTCCGGCGGGTAAAATCATAAATTCAGCTTAATAGAACACGGATTGAACGGATTTGACCGATTTGCGCTGATAAAATACCCGCGTCCGTCGGCGCTTAAAACAATAAGCGCTTGACATCTGTGATGATCAGTTCAATAGTACGGGTCCAGCAAAACCCTGAACTTATACGTCAATATTCACCGAAAAGACGGGGTTCGGTGAATATTTACACGCGACTATATGACCGCTGAAGAAAAAATTGAATATGTGGTTAGACTTAAAAACCTGGTTAAAAACTACAAGATAGGGGAAGGCTCCGTTCCGGTTCTCAAAAACATATCTATCAATATCGCCATGGGGGAATTTGTCGGAATAATGGGAGCTTCCGGGTCCGGTAAATCCACAATGCTCAACATACTCGGACTGCTTGATGTGCCCAGTTCCGGATCTTTTTATCTCGACGGCAAAGAGGTAAGCGGGCTTTCTGACGACGAGCTTGCGGCCCGCAGAAACAAATACATAGGTTTTATTTTCCAGAACTTCAACCTCTTTCCACATCTCAGCGTCAGGCAAAACATCGAAGCGCCCCTGATTTACGCCGGCATTCCAAGACGCAGAAGACACGAGATAAGCTCGGAAATGGCTGAAAAAGTCCGCCTAAGTCATCGCCTCAATCACCGTCCAAACCAACTCTCCGGCGGCGAATGCCAACGAGTCGCAATCGCAAGAGCGCTGAGCAACAATCCCTCCTTTCTGCTCGCGGATGAACCCACCGGAAATCTCGACGAAAAGACAGGATTTGAAATAATGGAAATATTCAAAATTTTGCGCGAAGAGAAAAAAAAGACGATAATCATGGTTACCCACAACCCCAATCTCGCGAAATATTGCGACAGAATAATACACCTGAAGGACGGGGAGGTGGACTATGCTGTTTAGCGACCTCTTGAGATTGTCGTTTCACAACCTTTTTCTTCACAAGGTAAGGTCTATCCTGACATCGCTCGGAATAATATTCGGCGTGGCCAGCGTAATTTCAATGCTTGCGATATCGGAAGGGGCAAAAAGAGAGTCCCTCGCCCAGATAGAGGCTATGGGAACAGACAAAATACTTCTTTTCAGCAGAAAACCGTCCGCTATGGGCAGTCAATCCCCGGATACGGGAATGGTGGAATACTTCGGACTAAACGACGCCGACTTGAGGGCAATCCGAAATTTCGACAACATCGCCAAAATAACAACGGCGCGCAATGCCAGAAAAAAAATCTTCAAAGGAGTAAAACCTGTCGCCGCAACGCTTGTTTCGGCGTCCCCCGATTTTCTTGAAGACACAAAATCAGAGATTTCGGAGGGACGGTGGCTGAGCGAATTCGACGGGGTAAACAGAATGCCGGTCTGCGTAATAGGCAAAAATATAAAAAAAAATCTCTTCAAACTTGAAAACGAAAGCGTCATCAATGAAATCGTGAGAGCCGAAAATTTTGTGTTTAAGGTAGTGGGAGTTCTTGAAAACAATCTTGGAACCCAACTCCCGGAATTAAACAGCCCCAATGATATGATAATAATCCCGGAAACCGTGTCAGCCTCGCTTTTTGGAACCAGAGCCTATTCCTCAAGAAACACAAGACAGTTCTTCGTGGAAAATATTGCCTACGACCTGTTCATAGCAAAAGTGTCCGATATTTCATACATAGACGACACCGCGAAGAGAATGCGAAACTACATGGATAAAAGCCACAGCAAAAAAGAGGACTGGGGAATCCTCGTCCCCTACGACCTGCTGAAACAACGCGAGAAAACACAAAATATCTTCACGATAATAATGAGCTCTATCGCCGGAATATCACTGCTCGTCGGCGGAATAGGCATAATGAACATAATGCTCGCGAATGTATACGAACGCAGAAAGGAAATAGGCACAAGAATAGCTCTCGGCGCCAGAAAAAAAGACATCCTCGCCCAATTTCTCATAGAAACAATCCTTCTCACTCTTACAGGAGGCGTTATAGGAGTGGTTATCGGAGTCCTCCTCTCGGAAACAGTCACCTATTACGCCGAGTGGAAAGTTGTTTTCACCGCCTGGAGCTTCGCCTTGTCTTTCATCATATCAACCCTTACCGGAATAGTCTTCGGAACTTATCCGGCATGGAAGGCGTCTCGCCAGAACCCCATAGAAATACTCCGCTCCGAATGAAAAAATAAAATGGATAAACCCTCCGAAATAAACCCTTAATTTTTTTGTGATATTTGCGAAGTTCGCAGAGAAGATGTAGATTCGCCGCGTAAAATGGAGGGTCGCGCTGGCCGCGACCAAAATCAGGAGTTTTGCAATTACCTCGACCGTCCAAATAAAAACATGGTCAGGCTTCCTTCGACAGGCTCAGGACAAGAAAAGCGCTGACCTACTTGTGCGGCAGTTTCAAAGGAGAAGTAAGCAAATGTTTTTTGTAGAACCTCTAATGCTCGGACTGCTCGCTTTCTGCCTGCTTCCGCCGTTGATACATCTCATAAACAGGATGAGATACAAGACGGTTGACTGGGCGGCGATGATGTTCATTTTGCGGGCGTCGAAGTCTTCGACGCGAATGGCGCGCCTGAGAGAACTTCTGCTTCTTTTTTTCAGAATGCTTGCCATAGCCATGATGGTTTCGGCGCTTGCCCGGCCGATTCTTGGGGGAATTTCTTTCTTCTCTTTTTCCGGAAAACCCGAAAACACGATAATACTACTTGACCGCTCCGCAAGCATGTCGGCGCTTGATTCAAACTCGAAATCCCGTCTTCGCAGAGGAATATCGGCCATTGCCGCGGCGCTTGAAAAAAGAGGACAAACATCCTCCCTGACGATTATAGATAGTTCCACGCTTTCGGCTTTCAGCGCTAAAACTCCGCGCGAACTTGGAATTTCAGAGTTCGCTAAAACAACAGATTGTTCATCCGATATGCCGTCAATGTTCAAAAAAGCTCATTCTTATATTGTCGAAAATCGCCTCGCCAATTCCGAAATATGGATCGTGTCAGACCTGCAGAATTGCAACTGGACGCCCAAATCGCCGCTCTGGGATGAGCTTGACGCGAAATTCGCAAAAATAGGACATTCGGCAAGGTTTAAACTGCTAAGCATGAGACCCAATAACGCAGTAAAAAATCTCGGCATAAGACCGCTTTCTTTCGAGCGGGAAATTTCCTCTTCGGA
>JAGVIF010000035.1 GCA_020056205.1 Lentisphaeria bacterium
ACGTTTTTTTGGGTTTTTTGTTTTGAAACGCAGACAGTATATACGGCAATCCGGCGGGTTTCAAGTCCGGTTTGTTATTTTTTCATGAGGATTTGAATAGTTTTGTGTTTTGACAAGGCTTTTTCCTGGTTCAGTTTTTCAAATGTGATATTGAGGATTATACTATTAATTTGTGAATCCGTGACGGATTCGACACAGATAATTCATAACATGTTAATAATCAAAGAATAAACTCAAACGCTTCTCAATCGTTAGATTATGCCGCAAAAACCGGGAAATATAATTTTTAGGCGCGTGTTTGGGCCTGTGCGTTCAAGGAGGCTCGGGATTTCGCTCGGCGTGGATTTAATTCCGCCGAAGACATGCAATCAGAACTGTGTTTATTGCGAGGCCGGAAAGACTGGCGATTTGACAAATGAGCGCGGGGAATTTTTCCCTCCTTCTGAAATACTGGATGAACTTTTCGCCTTTCTCTCATCGGGACCGAAACTTGATTTTATCACATTTTCCGGTGCCGGAGAGCCGACCCTTTACTCAAAAATAGGGGAAGTGATATCGGGGATAAAAGAGAATTTTCCCGAATACAAGATTTGTCTGTTGACGAACGGAATTCTTATTGGACACGGCAGCATGCCGGACGAGCTTCGTCTCTTGGATTTGATAATTCCGTCGCTTGACGCCTCCGATGAAGACACGTTTCAGAAAATTAACCGTCCGGCAAAAGGATTGAATTTTGAATATTTAAAAAATTCGCTGACGATGTTCCGCAAAAGAAATCAGGTTGAGATGTGGCTGGAATTATTTATTGTGCCGGGCGCGAATGACAGCGATTCGTCGCTGAAAAATTTTGCGGAGATAATCTCCGTGATCAAACCGGATAAAATTCAACTCAATGGGCTTGACAGACCCGCCTTTGAATCGTGGGTGAAAAAAGCTGACGCTGAGACAGTCCTGAAATTCAAGGGAGAACTCGAAAAAATATGTCCCGTAGAAATTATTCCGAAACTGACAGCCGAATTTTGCTCCTCCGAAAGCGGCGGCGCCGACATCAAAGAAAAAATTCTTCGACTTGTTTCCCGCCGTCCATGCACAGCGGAGGAAATTTCCCTTATTTTCGGGATTGATGCCATGCGGGCGGACGCAATGATATTAGAGCTTTTGCGGGCGAAAAAAGTGTCTTTTGAGAAGATGGACAGGGGTGTTTTTGTCGTTCCGAATAGAAAATAAAAATATTTCGCGCTTGTTTTTTTCCATTTAGCCGTTATTCTTGTTAGCTCTTTTATTTTTTGGGTTGGTAGCTCAGCGGCAGATGCACCTGCCTTTTAAGCAGGGGGTCCCGGGTTCGAATCCCGGCCAACCCACCATAATTTTGAAAAATTTCGGAACCGCAATTCCGGGAGGACAACGATGAGTAAAGTGTGTGAAATATGTGGCAAACGCAGAGTCGTCGGCGGGAGCGTAACCCGCAGGGGCTTGGCGAAGAAAAAAGGCGGCATCGTCACCCACGTTGTGAAGAACAACAAAAGGATTTTTCACCCGAATGTTCAGAACCTCAGGGTTATGATCGGGCGGGGGACGAAAACGATGAACGTCTGCACGGCTTGCGTCAGGTCAGGGAAAATAAAAAAATCTCCAAAGTGAAATTCTTGTCGAATGTCGAATGAGGAGGAATGGTTATGTCATTTGTGGCGTATATGGACAGGGGTGTTCAGAAGTATTTCAAGATTCCCGAAGACAGGATGGCTATATTCGGCAGGGAGGAACATGTTGATTTCCAGATAGTCAAAGACTCTCTCATAAGCAGAGAGCATTTTGGCATAGACAAAGACGAAAATGGGACTTTCATAATTATAGACCTCGGCTCATCAAACGGGACCTTCCTTAACGATGTCAAGCTTGAGGCGAACGCGGTAACACCGCTCAAAGACGGCGACAAAATAAGGGCCGGACACCTCAATGTGGTTTTCAGACCTAAGCCCGCAAAAAAGGACACTACCGAAATAGTAAAACAAATCAGCGCCGAATACGAGAAAGGCAAGGGTTTCAAGACGATAATGTGCGAGATTATCGGCGAAACAAAAATACATAACAGCAGTGCGAGAGTGCGAAAGTAAAGAATAAAGAAAGGGTTCCAGGTTCACCGTTCAGCGTTCATCGTTTAGGGTTCAGAATAAATAAAGACACAAGCAAAAAGAAGTCAGAAGACAGCGTCCTACTGCGAGTTTCGCAGTTTTATCAAAATGAAACTAAATTGATAAAATCGGTGTTCATCGGTGGTGAAGTTTCAAAGGAGAAAGGAAAATGGAAAAGGAAGATGGAAAAGACTATGAACTTCGAACATCGAATGAATGCAACGAGTAAGGGAGACTGGATGATTAAAAAATAATAAAATCTCCCTGCGGTGAGATTGTCGAATCCGCAAATCTTAAAATCACCAAATAGGAAAAGGGAGTGCGAAAGATTGAGAGTGTCGATGTGTCAGAGTGTCAGGGTATCAAAGTGTCAGAGTATCAAAGTGTCAAAGTGTCAGAGTGAAAAAAAGTAGAAAGTAGAATTTAGAAAGTAGAAAACTTAAAACCTAAGAGCCAATTGCAAAAGTCAAAACCAGCGCCGATGAAGGAGATTGTGAAATTCAGACGAGCCACAAAACCGGAGGCATACCCAAAGCGGTATGTCGA
>JAGVIF010000566.1 GCA_020056205.1 Lentisphaeria bacterium
CTCATGTTCAGACTCCTATGCCAAGCGCGGCAAGTTTTTTATTTATCTCGTTCTGAAGTTTGTCTGCGGCAAGCGCGGGATTCATTTCGACGATTACCTTGCCGCCGGTAAGATTTACGAGATCTTCTGTCAATATCTTCGTGACGAGAGGAGACCCGAGAATTGGCGGGGGCTGCGCGAGATGCAGAGTCAGGCCCAATGCGAGTCCGAAACATCCGTCGGCGAGAGCCTGTTCTTCGAGCCATTGAGGAGCTGAGATGACGACAGGAAGCTGTGGAATATCGACATTGAGCGCTTTCGCAAGTTCAGCCACGACGATCTCGATACGCCCGATGGCTAAGCATGGCCCGAAATTGAGTACCGGCGGAATTCCAAGTTTTTCGCAGACCGCTTTCAGCCCCGGTCCGGCCATTTCCTTTGCTCCCGGCGAACAGAAACCGCAGTTTGCAAGTCCTCCGGTAGTGCATCCCGCCGAAAGGACGAGAATATCCCGTTTGATTAGCTCTTGTGTCAGTTGCACCGTAGTTACATCGTGTCCGCCTGCCGCAAGATTCGAGCAACCGAGAATTCCGGCAACTCCTTTTATGGTTCCATTTTTTATAAGGTCTATGAGGGGAGACAGGGTTCCGCCGAGAAGTTTCAGGAGAGATTTCTCGCTTACCCCGGCAACAACGTCGTCATAACCATGCGTAGGGATATCTATTTTTATCTCTTTGCGGCGCAGTCTGTACTGGTCGGCCGCCATTTTGCAGATACGTTCAGCCAGATCGAGCTCGGCCCCCTTCCTGTCCTCGATAAGTTCGGCGCTACTCTGCTTGCACACGTCGTCCAGGCACAGCAGTTTGATCTTGTTCTTCTCGGCTATTGGTTCAATCCCCGGCAAGGTGCAGTTGAACTCGCTGATGACCATGTCAATGGCTCCTGTTGCCAGTAATCCTTCCTGCGTGAAATTGTTTCCAGCCTGTCCGGCGAAAACATCCGGCTTGGCTGCATTTCCGCGCAACTGCATATCCTGTCCGACGCATGTGATTCCTATAATTTTGATTCCCTTGGCTCCTGTTTTTCTGCCTATGTCCTGTCCTTTTTCGGTTTCAAGGAATGCGATTAGACCGGCAAAAACCGAATGGCTATGTCCCGAAACGGCAATATTCACATATTCGGGATTGACGACCGAGAAGCCTGTAGAGACGGTTGTTATTTCAGGTTCTCCCATGATGATGTCGTTCATCAGATTGGTCATTGCCAGTCCGTAAAATCCCGTGCATATCCCGATATTGAGACAATGCAGCAACTGGTCAACGGGATCGGTGTTGAGATTAGTACTGGTCTTCACAATAGCATCAAATACTTCCGCCTTTGCGCCGCCGGGCATAATTCCAAGCTCTTTCCATCTTTTTACACGGGCCGGTATTGCGAGCTTTTCCACAAGCTTCATCTTTTCGTCACGTCTTCCATAGATGTCCGCAAGAACTGCGTCCGCTATTTTGCCGGCCTTGTCCATAGTATTATCACCATTTATCCCGAGGAGCAGGGCGAGTTCATCGGCTGATTTCTCGGAACGCAGAGGCAGCGGTGATTTTCCCGAGGCTATTGATTTAAGCCTCAATGCCGTGGATTCGGCGACATGGAGATAGCAAGCCGAACCCGCCGCGACAGACCTCAAGAAATTCCTTGCAACCATCGTATCGGCTGTCGCGCCGCAAACCCCTTTTGGAGAATTCGGCGTGATCCGGCACGGGCCGTTGGAGCAGAGACGGCAACATACTCCATTTTGTCCATACGCGCACTTTACACGCTGATCCTCCATACGGTCAAAAGCCGTATTGACATCGCTTCTTTTCTCCGTGTAGGCAGAGAAACACTTGTCCGCCGACGAACATCTTTTCATTTGAACTTTTCTCCTTTAATTGATTCTATTTTTGTGTCATATAAAAAAACACTCCAACAAAATCGGTTTTAAGTTTTCTACTTTCTAAATTCTCCTTTGAAACTGCCGTTGGAGTTCACAGCTTTAGCGTGTCTCTTTCTTGGCAGTTTCTTATTGATAAAACTGCGAAATTCGCAGTCGGTCGCTACTTTCTAATTTTTTTTGCCTGCGTCTTCATTTATCCTGAACGGTGAACCCTGAACGCTGAACCTTTGAACCCTTGAACCCCGAACCTTTTTTTTATTCTTTTTGGTTGTGGATACGCCTCCTTAAAAATTATTGACAGCCTGAAAGTTCGGCTAAAGTGATGTTTTTAAGCTTGTCATTGAGTTTTTTCTGGACGGACTTCATTTTATCGTGGACATTGCACCCGTATTTTCTGGGGCAATGATTATTCTCCCGGTAACAACTGTTGAAAAGAAGCGATTTGGGATCAAATATTTCCAGAATGTCATGAATGGAGATGTTCTTGGGAGACTTGAGCAGGAAAATTCCGCCCTTCTTTCCTCTTGACGCTCCAATTAGTCCCGTCTTGCAAAACTTGTGGATGATCTTTCGGGAAAAGCGGTAGGGAAGAAACATTTTTTCTGAAATCTCCATCGCGCTCATGAGCTTGCTCTTTGGATGCGCGGCAAGACAAAGCGCAACCCTTATCGCATAATCAGCTTCACGTGTGATCATCGCAAATTTCTCCGTCAATTTTATAATGAAACCAAAACAGTATCATTAAATGCGCATA
>JAGVIF010000144.1 GCA_020056205.1 Lentisphaeria bacterium
CATTGGTTTCCCAAATTCCACCGTGTAAACGCCGTCTGCTAAATTCGCAGAAATCGCGTCAGACTTGGAGCCGTCCGGCTTCAACGGATAAACTGTCAGTCCCTCTATCGCTTTTATCGTTATTTTGCCTGTAACCGGTTCTGACACAAAGGGTTCCGCTCCCCACTGTCCGAGCGCCTCGACCCGGGCGCATAAAGTTATCAGAATTTTACCGGATGATGAAAGTTCTTTATTATCAAGGCTTTGCACTGCGGCAACTGCTTTTTTCGTATTTATGCGAAATTCGCAATCCGCCGTTTTTAGATTTTCGCCGCCGACCCATCCTGAGACGATCTGACTTTTCGGAGTGTTGATAGTCTGTATCCCTTTTTTCCAGTCGCGGCGCAATTCCTTTGTATCGGATTCCACGAAGTTTTGTCCTTCCGGAATAAAAATTTTGTCGGGGTCGCTGAAAATTTCGGCGCCTTTGGGAATTGCGGTTTCTTTGAGCCACGGGAGTTCTTTAACCGCCGGCAATGCCACTTCAAATTTGCTTTGTTCGAGGAGTGTTCTGGCGGCGGCGCAAGTCTTAGCGTAAATGGATTTGAAGAAAAGGCTTTCGCGGTCGAATTTGAGGCAGAATGTCTTTTTCGCGGGAGAAACATGTCCGGCTCTGAAAATCAGCGCCGCCGCGGGCATCATTCCGGTGAGCGCCGGATCGTTGAACGACGACCAACTGCTCAGTTTCCCGGAGTCGTTTAATCTTTGTTGCGAATAGCCGTAAATCATTGGGGCGTTCCATTCCTGGAGGGCGGACACCGCCGCGACGAAAATGGGAAGCGTAAATCGGTCTGTCCGGTGGTCAGGGCTGTCCTCGGCGTTCCATTCCGTTATCGCGAAGGGTTTGCCAGCGACTCTTCCGAACGCTATATGCGCAAGAAAGCCGGGCCGCGTCTTCGGATTGTATGACAGTTCCTCCGATGTTGCGTAGGAGTGCGAGTCAATAATGCTTCCGTCGCAAAGGGCGGGAAGGCTGAATGCCGGACATCCCCACAGATTTGTGGTAGCGACGGGAAGATTGACCCCGATTTTCGCGAGGCAGTCCAGCATTTCCATATTGAAACGATGTTCGAGGTCGTTGAGATATATTTTTGATTCTCCCGGAAGCCAGGTCGTGAAAGTCTTCTCGAAATCGAGACCGCTGGCGTCGCAAAACTTTTTTCTGTCCTCATTGAAAAGCTTATTGTGTTCCGGAACATTCTTGTCCGGCAGAAAGCCATTTCCAAAATGATAGGTTACATCGTTTTCATTTGTTATCAGTATTCCCATGATGGCAGGGTCGTCTTTTGTTGTCATCCCCGTGTGAGGATTTTTGTGTTCAAGATACTGACGGGCGAATTCTTTCATCAAATTCTGTATGCTTTTATTGAGATAGCAGTATCCCTTGGCTTCGGCCTTGTCTTTGCCTTTCGCGAAATCATCAAAGAATTCAATCCCATCGGATTTCACAAAGTTGCGTCCGACGTGGAGATCGAGCCAGACGTAGACACCCTCGTCTTTCAGCGCCTTGATCCAGCGGTCTATTTTGTCCATCATTTTTGGGTCAAGCTGGCGGGTCGAGGCCGCTTTATTAGCGCCGAAAACGTTCGGTGTCCAATCGGAATCGTGGTGATGAAGGCGCATAAGATTGAACCCAAGTTGAGCAATTCTTTTTGCCTGAATCGGGATGTTTTCATCGCTGGTGCCGAAAAGCGCGTAAGCCTGAATGTTTCCGCCCCAGAATTTAATCTCTTGTCCATTTCCCAGAACAAGTTTTTCGCCCTGCGCTTTGACTTGCCCGAATTTCCCCGCCGGTTTGTGATTGAGATACGACAAATCAACGGGAGACTTGTCCCATGACAGAAGATTTTTCGACCAATTTGCGGTGTCGGCCAAATCATAGTTTTCTTTTGAAGATTTCATATATGCGCTTCCCTGCGGGAGTTTGACTGTCATTTTGAACGATTTGCTTCCGGGCTTGATATTGGAAGGAACGTAGTATGCCCTCACCTGATTTTTGTTGCCTCTTTCAAAGAAGAGAGATTCTATGGGAGGCTCAAAACTGATTTCAATTTTCCCTTTGTCTCCGCAGTCCCAAGTGATTGATTTTTTTTCTCCGAGCACGGGGTCCGGCGTTTTGTTTCCCTTAAAGGCGGGCGAATCAAGCTGTAGATTAAATTGAAATCCGCCGCCGATAACGTCCGCCATTTCTTTTTTAAAGCTAACATTATAGCTGCATATGAGCGTGTCCGGCTCAGGGAGAGAAACCGAATTTTCGATATTGACCCCGAGCTGCCCCACATTGCCGTTGAAAACAGCGATTCCATTTTTCTCCGGATTGTCCTTGCGCGTCCAGTTGCATCCCGCCC
>JAGVIF010000387.1 GCA_020056205.1 Lentisphaeria bacterium
AAGTATGGCGTCCCGAGCGCCCAAAACAGCCTCGGGACGCCTCGATCCAGTCTCGGAAAGACTGGCATACTTCATGTAAAGCATACTCGACGCATATAGGCAAATACCCAGCTTAACGGTTACATATTTTTATTAATTATGTCGAATCCGCCGCGGATTCAGGTATGAGTTGTGACGGCTTTTCGAGGCGCGATTTTACCGCGTTTGCGAATTTCGCGGCGTCGGAGCCGTCAACAATTCTATGATCTGCGCTGACCGTTATTTTCATCATCTCGCGTATTTCGATTTTTCCGTTCCGCGCGACCGGAGTCGGAACTGAAGCGGACACTGCGAGAATCGCGGATTCGCCGGGGTTTATTATTGCCGCGAAATTTTCGACTCCGAGCATTCCCATGTTTGAAATTGTGAACGTGCCGCCCTTCATTTTTTCAGGGGATAATTTGCCTGCCCTGGCGGCCTCCGCCAGCTCTTCGACTTCGGCATGTATTTCGTCGAGCGCCTTTTTGTCGGCGTTTTTCACTACCGGCACGACAAGCCCGTTCTCAAGGCTTACCGCCACGCCTATGTTTATCCGCGGCCTGCGCACAGCCTTCAGCCCGTCGCATTCCGCGTTCATCATAGGAAAGGCTCTCAGTGAAAGAGCGGCGGCCTTTATCACAAAATCATTTATGCTCACGGCGCTGCCGTCATCTTTCATTGTTTTTCTAAGTCCTTTAACATCAGTCATGTCCACCGACACTGTAAGATAGAAATGCGGAATATTTTTCTTTGAGTCCGAAAGTCTTTTCGCAATTATTTTCCGCATTGTTGAGAGTTCTTTCGGTTTTTCCGCGGCCGCATTTTTCGCATCGGAAAGCGTAACCATTCCCCTCTCCCCTGTTCCTTCGATATCGGGGAGGAAAAGTCCTTCCTTTCTGGCAAGATTGAAGGCCGAATCCGTTATTTTTCTGTTTAAATATCCGGATTCTTCGATATATCGTTTCACGTCGCTCTCAGCCACGCGTCCGCTTGCGCCGCCGGTACCCGAAACTTTCTCAATATCTATCAGGTAATTTTTCGCAAACGAGCGGGCGCGCGGGCTCGGATTCGGTTTTCGGAACTGCCCGGAAATCGTTTCTTTAAATGTATGTCCCGCAATATCTTCCGTCTTGTGTTCAAATTTTATTCGGCGCGAAGCTCCTGCGGCGGATGCCTTCGCGGGAGCGTTTGCGATTTTCACGGATGATAGCTCTTTTTTTGCCGTCTGAACTTTTTCTGGTTTTATGTCCGGAATTTTTTCGCCGGGTTGTCCGAGCACGGCCGCCGTTGACATCACCGGAACCTCAATTCCTTCGGGGACAACGATCTTGAGCAAAGTCCCCTCAAACTGCGATTCGACCTCAAGGACAGCCTTGTCGGTCTCCACTTCAAAAAGGATATCTCCTTTTTTGATGGCATCCCCCTCTTTCACCCGCCATTTTTCTATTTTAACTGTTTCCTCGGACTGGCCGAGCCTGGGTATCGGAACTAAAGTTGACATGTTTTTTCACTCCCATGTTTTTTGATGATTCAGAAACGGAGAAACGGAGATGTGGAGAAACGGAGATCAGGTCGTTTCTTTTGCCGCATCTCTGATGATCCATTTATCTGCATCTTCTACCATTAAAACGATTTGAGACATTATATGCTCATACTTGTTGTTCAGAGCATCAAAGGCCGGGCGTGACATATATTTGCACTTATGGGCTATTTCAAGCCAAACTTCCGTTTCACATGCTTCTGTTTCCGCATCGCTCAGTTTTGCAATGAAGGCGGCTTTATATCTCCTTTTTCGCCAAGCCTCTCCGATATTTGCACAAACCGAACGGGACGAACGGCGTATCTGGTCTGTCAGACTGAACTTCTCATGACTGGGAAAAGCCTTGCTCCTTTCAAATATCTCCATCGCCGCATCCATTGCATTTTGATAAACCCTCAGATCACGAAATGATCTCACTTTCTCTCCCATTGTCCCCTCTCCGTTTCTGCGTTTCTGTTTTTCTCCGTCTCTCCGTTTCTCCGTTTCTGCGTCTCTCCGTTTCTGCGTCTCTCCGTTTCTGCGTTTCTGTTTTTCTCCGTCTCTCCGTTTCTCCGTTTCTCCGTTTCTGCGTTTCTGTTTTTCTCCGTCTCTCCGTTTCTCCGTTTCTCCGTTTCTGCGTCTCTCCGTTTCTGCGTTTCTCCGTTTCTCCGTTTCTGCGTCTCTCCGTTTCTGCGTCTCTCCGTTTCTCCGTTTCTGCGTCTCTCCGTTTCTGCGTCTCTCCGTTTCTCCGTTTCT
>JAGVIF010000160.1 GCA_020056205.1 Lentisphaeria bacterium
GAGCGCCTTCGATACCTCGGTATCGTCGGGCTCTCAGAATACGAATCAATTCTCAAAATCTTCGCAATCTATGCGCAATTTTAAGCCTTATAGAGTATATACTCTGCAAGGCTGAAAATTTACGAGTATATCTTTAGGCAAAAAAATAGGACAATCAGGATAAACATAATGAGCGAAAAAACCACCAACAAGATGGAAAAGATTGTATCTCTTTGCAAAAGAAGAGGGTTCATTTTTCAGAGTTCTGAAATTTACGGCGGCATCAACGGGTTTTGGGATTACGGCCCATACGGAGTCAAACTAAAAAGAGCGGTTGAGCAGTTGTGGTGGAGCGAAATGGTCGAGCAAAGAAGTGATATGGAGGGGCTTGACTCCACCGTGATATGCCATCCGAAAGTATGGAAGGCTTCCGGGCATCTCGACAAATTCGGAGATTTAATGACCGACTGCCGCGACTGCAAAGCGAGGCACAGAGTTGACCAGATGGAGGATAAAACAACGTGTTCAAACTGCGGATCAAAAAACCTCACCCCTCCGCGCGAATTCAACCTGATGATGAAAACATATGTCGGACCCGTCTCGGATGAAGACCAC
The DNA here is from genome assembly GCA_020056205.1 of Lentisphaeria bacterium. Lineage (GTDB taxonomy): Bacteria > Verrucomicrobiota > Lentisphaeria > Victivallales > GWF2-50-93 > JAGVIF01. The sequence continues at coordinate 595 of JAGVIF010000160.1, forward strand.
GCGGCCTTTTTGAGGGCGGAGACCTGTCAGTCCATATTCGTTGATTTTGATCTTGTGAAAATTACGGCCCGCCGCAAGCTTCCATTCGGAATAGCGCAGATAGGCAAGGCGTTCCGCAATGAGATTAATCCGCGTAATTTCATATTCCGCTCAAGAGAATTTTCCCAGATGGAAATGGAATTCTTCTGTTCAGATGAGGAATCAATGAAATGGTACGAGTATTGGCGGCAGGAACGCCTCAGGTATTATCACGAAATCATCGGCTTCAAAAATGATGAGATAAGAATCCATGAGCACGAGACGCTTGCGCACTACGCAAAGGCCGCCCTCGATATCGAGTTTAAATTCCCTTTCGGATGGGGCGAACTCGAGGGAATACACCACAGAGGCACGTGGGATATGAGCAGACATCAGGAATTTTCCGGAATTTCGCAGGAGTATTTTGACCAGGAAAGCGGCAAAAAATTCATACCGACGGTCGTCGAAACATCTGTGGGAGTTGACAGAACCGTCCTCGCAATACTCTGCCGGTCTTATGGTGAGGACATGGCGGAGACGAAAAAAGAGGGGATGGAGGAAGACCTCAGAATTGTGCTCAGAATAAAACCAAGGCTCGCGCCCGTCCAGATAGCCGTGCTCCCGCTCGCCAAGAAAATCGCGGAACCGGCGGAAAAAATATACAAAGACATCAGGAAGTTTTTCAGAGCTGAGTTCGATTTACCCGGAAGCATCGGTAAACGCTACCGCAGACAGGACGAGATAGGAACGCCGTTTTGCCTCACTTACGATTTCCAGTCGCCCGAAGACAACGCTGTAACTGTGCGCGACAGGGACGATATGACTCAGGACAGAGTTTCAGTTTCGAATCTCAAAACATATTTAGAGGAGAAAATTTATGCATGACGATAATTCTCAAAAAAGCGCGAAGACCCTTTTTTGCCCCAAATGCAAAGGCTCCAAGCTGATCTTGCAGAAAATAGGCGAAACCTCCGTTCATGAATGTGAAAAATGCTCCGGAATATGGCTGAATAAAGGCGAATTGAACGCCCTTGTTCATCCGGCTGAGGGAGACCTCGAATATTGTTCGAGAGAGTATATCGCCGAAGACAGAATTTCGGAATATCAATGTCCGGCCTGCGCCAATCCAAAACTGAAAAAAGTTAATTTTATCGCATATTCAGGGATAGTAATGGATTACTGCGAAAAATGCCAGGGGCTCTGGCTCGACAGAGGAGAACTTGACGCGATAATCGCGGAAGTGGATAAATTAGAGCACATGCCCGAATCGTGGGACCACAAAATAATGGTCTTCCTATCAAAATTGCCGTTCTGATTGATGGGAATTAAAAGAAAATTTATCGGATGGGATAAGCCTTTGCTTGAATTGGCGCTTGCGAATTTCGCAAAAGAGAGGAACGGCGAGTCTTCGCCGATTGATCTTGAGAAGACATTGATTCTCCTTCCGTCGGGCGAGGCGGGGCGGGCGCTTTTAAACGGGCTTGCCGGACTCGCCTCGGAAAATTCTTCATATCTTCTTCCGCCAAAAATACTTACAATAGAGCCATTTCTGCTCTTTGGCTCCGATCCGTTTAAAATAGCGCCGCGGGAGCTTTCCGTCGCGGGATGGACAAACATTCTTCAAACCATAGACTTTGCGAATTTCGCAAATCTTTTTCCTCAGGCGTCCGCAAAAAAAGACTTTAACTGGGCTTACAAGAACGCCTGCGTCTTTTATTCTCTGCGAAGGGCGCTGGGGGAGGGGGGGCATTCCATAAAAGATATTTCTGGACGCGAAGACATCGAAGAGCGGGAACGCTGGCTGGAGCTTGCCGAGATTGAACGCCGTTATTTACAACTTATTAAAGAACAAGAGCTTGAAGATGCTGAAAACATTAAACTGCAATCATTCGCCCCGAAAACGTTTAAGAAATTTGAAAGGCTTATTGTGCTTGCCGTCCCTGATTTGCCGAAGGTGGTTTGCGATAAGATATCTTCTTTGCCCGCCGGGCCCTCCGTTGAATTGTGGATTAACGCGCCCGCTGAAAAAGAGAACGATTTTGATGAATGGGGAAGACCCCTTTTCAGGTCATGGAAAGACGCTGTCTTGCCTCTTCAGAATTCTTCGATAAGAGCCGCCGACAATCCCGAAGAACAGTGTTTGAGCTGTCTGCAGGCTCTTTCTGAAAAACAAGTTGAGAGCTCCGCGAATTTCGCAACAGGGATGCTCAACGGCGATTTGATCCCGGTCTTTAAAATGTTCATGGAGAAAAATGGCGCGAAAATTTATGACCCATCCGGAGAAAAGACGGTAAAAAGCGGACTGTGCGTCCTCATCTCGGCTTTAAATGATTTTTTATCCGACGCCAGTTTCGCCTCGATTGAAAAGTTGATCAGAATCCCGGACTTTTTCCGTTTCATAATCCCGGATAACACGGACATTGAAACAGCAATTAACGCGGTAGATGATTTCAAATCGAAATATCTTCCTCACAGCGTTAAGCATGCGAAAAATCTGCTTGAAAGGGCAAAGAAAAACGGGGGCGCCAAGGATTCAAAAATTTTGGGAGAAATATTTGCGGGATTCGAAAAGACGCATGACGATTTTGAGAATTCGGAATCTGCGTCAAGTTTTCTTTCATCCTTAATATCAAAGAGTTACAAATCGAGAAAATTTATTCAATCGGACATGGAAGACGCGCGGTTTTTGCAGGCGGCGGAAAAACTTTCCGAAATCCTGTTTGAATGCTCATCGGAGCGGTTTAAATCGCTGTCTCCTGATAAACTGCAGGAATTTGCGCTGATAGAGCGCTTTTTCAGGGAGGGAACAATTTATCCGAATCGTCCTGAAAATTCAATTGAAATTTCCGGCTGGCTTGAGCTCGCATGGAAAAAAGAACCAAAACTTTTTCTGATTGGAATGAATGAGGGCTTTGTGCCGGGCAGTATAACCGGAGACATGTTTTTGCCGGACTCATTGAGGCAAAAAATAGGGCTTAGAACGAACGAAGAACGATTTGCGAGAGACGCCTTTATTTTTGCCGGATTGTTGAACTCAAGAAGGCCTGACGATGTCTGCGTGATAGTCGGCAGAGAAAATGTTGACGGCAAGCTGCTCAAACCGTCCCGCCTGCTCTTCCTCTGCGATGAAACTGATTTTGTCAAACGCGCCGCGGCAGTATTTTGCGAACTTGGACGGAGCGGAATATCTGTTCCGCCAAATCCCGGCCCCTTGTGGAAATTAAAAGCGGATTTTTCGTTATCGGTCTCTTCTTTGAGAGTTACCGCGTTCAGAGATTATCTTGAGTGTCCGTTTCGTTTTTATCTGAAGCATGTTTTAATGTTTGATGAGGGCGATTATGAGAAGACCGAAATAGACGCGATGGAGTTTGGCAACATCCTGCACGATACGATGAAAATACTCCGGAAATATCCTGATTCGAAGGATGAAAGCGAACTGAAAAAATTGCTGATTGGCGAATTCGACATGATTTTTGCCGATAAATATGGACAGCAACTCTCAATTTCGCTCATGTATCAGAAACGTTCGCTCGAAATGAGGCTCGCGAAAGCCGCGGAAAAAGAGGCTGAATCAAGGAGTGATGGATGGGAAACGCTCGACATCGAGTATGAAATCGGCGGATATGAAGGCGTCGTTTTCAATGGAATGAAGATCAAAGGCAGGATAGATAGGATTGACTATAACAGGCATTTGAAAACATTGAGAATAATTGATTATAAAAGTTCTGAAAGGGCGAAAAGTCCGGAATCAGAACACTGGACTTCAAAACTCAAGAAATGGAGAGATTTGCAACTGCCTTTGTATAAAATTCTCATACAAAAAGAAAACTACGCCGCAAAGAATGGAATAAGCGAATGCGAGAATGTCGTCTGTTCATATTTCAATCTGCCAAAAGCAGTAACGGAGACCGGGATAAAAGATTGGAACAATATGGATTTACAACTTCCCGGCGCGACCGCGAAAATAGAGGAAATCATCTCTGCGATACAAAACAAAATCTTCTGGCCGCCCGCAGAAAAAGTCAAATACGAAATCTCAAAAAGACTCTTCCCATATCCCGTTAATTCTTGCGCTTGCCCGCCGGAAAAGGACGGGGTTTACTGAACTTATACAAAAAATAAAATGCGAAATCCATATTTTTATTCTTCTTTTGCGAAAAACAGTTGACGATATGAAAATTACCGGAAAAAGAGTTTTTATAACAGGCGGAGCGGTGAGAATCGGCGCGTCCTTGGTGAAGGCTTTTGCCTCCGCCGAAGCGAAAGTTGCTTTCAGCTGCAACCAATCCCCAAAAGAGGCATTGCAGTTACTATCCGAAATAGGCGGAGAAAAAAAAGGGCATTGCACGGTCAAAGCCGATTTCAGCGGGCAAATTCCTCAAGACTTCTTTTCCCGCATCGGGAAAATTGACATCCTCATAAACAATGCGTCCGTATATTTTCCGGGAAAATTCACAGAGGAAACTCCATTTCAGATAGAAACACAGTTGAGGGTGAATTTTACCGCCCCCTTGCTTCTCTCCAAGCTCTTTGCAGAACAGAAAAAACTGAAAGAAGGATGCATTATAAATATCCTTGACGCGAGAATTTCTGATTTCGCAAGGGCGGACGGCTCTTATTGGCTTTCTAAAAAATGTCTTTTTGAACTCACGAAACAGCTCGCAGTTCAGCTCGCTCCGAAAATCAGGGTTAACGCGCTTGCGCCCGGCGCTCTCCTGCCTCCTGCCGGCGGAATAGCCTTTTCTCAAAAAGCCGCCGCGAAAGCTACGACACTAAAAAGGCTTCCAAAAATGCGGGAGCTTGTCAATGCCGCGCTTTTTTTAGTTGGCAACGATGCAGTTACCGGTCAGACAATTTTTATTGACGGCGGAAGACATCTTCTTTGAAACTGCCGCTTTTTCGGGGTCGGTATCGGAATCGGTATCGCAATTGATTGAAAAGTAGTCAGAATTCGGGAGTCGGAATTTTCGATTCTTAACAACGAAATACTCGAAATACACGAAAAAATTTTAGATTTTAAAACACACGCTAAAGCTGTGAACTCCAACTTTATGATTTAGAGATTTAAAGATTTGGAGATTTTTCATTCGATATTCGAAGTTCATAGTTTTTTCCATCTTCC
>JAGVIF010000307.1 GCA_020056205.1 Lentisphaeria bacterium
TCAACTTTTAAACCTGAACTATTACGCATGACGGTAAGACAGTTTAACAGTAGGACAATAGAATGGTGCTAAGATAAGGCGAAAAACGGTTGGAGTTCACAGCTTTAGCGTGTGTTTTCTTTCTTCGTTTTCGCTTAACTTAGCGGTATTCGTATTACGGTATAACGGTTTGACGGCATAACGGCAAAAAAAAGAATATAGAGAAGAAGCCAGAAGACAGAATTCGGGAGTCAGAATCAATAAAGACGCAACCAAAAAGAATAAAGACAGGTTTCAAGGTTCAGGGTTCAAAATAAATAATTGAAGAAAGTGGAAAACGATTGAGGAGTTTGGAAATTCGGGATCGCGACCGTGAAATGACCGGCCACGGCGAACGTGGCCATCCACGTCTGCGGTGTTCGAATGAAGGGGTGCGCTTGCAGCGACCGGAGTTTTGCAATTGGCTCCATAATTTTAATCAAGGAGGTAATCGTATGAAAAACGAAAAACACAAATTATCGGAGGCCGCCATCCAGCCGCGGAATAAAAATATCTTGCCGTTTTACTATCATACTGTAAAGCCGGTAAACCGTAAAACTGTAAAACCGCGATTCACTCTGATCGAACTTTTGATCGTCATCGCGATCATCGCGATACTTGCGGCCATGCTCCTACCCGCTTTGAAAACCGCCAAAAATATGGCCAAGGGCGCGCAGTGTTTCAGCAATCTGAAACAGACAGGCGCGGCGTTTTACATGTACGCCCAGGACTGGAATGAATATGTGGCCAATGGCTGTTTCTCAGACGCTTCTGACTGGACACGGACATGGCCAATAATGCTTCGTGCCGATATGGGGGTTCCACCGGCGCAGCAAGTACTGGGTGCGTCGGGATATAACAGCCGGGTATGCATCTGTCCGTCGGCAGTCAGCGCGTATCCGACGTTCATAACAACACACCAATACTCCTGCACCTATATGATGAGTGTCTCCTGCTGGCGTATCCCTCACAAAAAGCTGACAAAAGCGCGAAGCCCATCTATTACGCCGCTAATCTTCGACGGGGCGGTCCTCTCCGGTAGCAATTATGGACTTGGCCTTTTCAATTACAGTTTCGGTGTCGGCGTGTTAAACCCGGCTCTGCCCCTGAACAAAAACCTTGGCTCCCCTCTGGCGGATATCGGAGTCTATCATTCGAGTGGCGCCAATTTCCTGTTCGTTGATGGCCACGCGCAGTGGATGCGCCAGGGCGGCTTCCCTGCTGAACTCGGAACTACCGAGAGCGCCTGGAACAGCAACTGGTGATCAATGGTTATTTGCAAGTTATTGCTGACAAGCATGTTGAAAAACTATTGAGCATGAGCCGTCAAAAAGACGGAATTGGAAATATTTGAAAAAACTAATAAGAATAAGAAACTTCGTCCGATTTTAGTAGGGCGGTGCCCCGAGTTGTCTGACCTCGGGGCACTGATCTACTTGTGCGGAAGTTTCAAAGGAGGAGTCAATATGACATCGAAAGAAAGGCTGAAAAAAGTTTTGTGCGGAGGTATTCCGGACTGTGTTCCCGTGTCACCTGATTTTTCAAATATGATACCGGCGAAAATGACCGGAAAACCTTTTTGGGATTTATATCTTTACAACGATCCTCCGATCTGGGAGGCGTACGTGGAATGCGCTAGAAGGTTTAATATTGACTCGCTGATGGACGGATATTTTCCGCTGAGGTTTTTAGGGGAGATTTCAAATAACCCGGATTGGTCGGAGGCAATTATCGTGAAGGACGCAGACAAAATCGTAACCCAACGCTATTACAAAGAATCAGGGAAGATGATATGGAATGACAGGGTTGATGTTTATTATGTCGAGGATCCGCCGACTCGCGGCATCAGGCCTGAGAAAATAAAACTTCCCTCGACACCCTCGAAATGGGAAGCGCTCGAGGGCGTGAAAAAAGTTGACCTCGGGCCGGAAGGCTTCAAAAAAATAAAAGACATGATGGGAGATCAGGGATTAGTCGGGGTGCATGTCGCGGGTAGCGCCGCCCTGCACGACGAAGAGTCTATTTTCCATTACTACGATAATCCCGACAAGCACGAAGAATGGGCGGAGGAAAAAGTTGGAAAGGCCGAAGAGCGTTTCGCCAGGATCATGAAAATGGAGGTCAAGCCGGACTTCATCTGCGTGGGAGGCTCCGGGACGCTTGTATTTCAGACTCCTGCTATATTTCGTCAGCTCGCATTCCCGGCGGTTAAAAGAGTGATTGAACTCGCGACTGCGGCTGGAATTCCAACGCACGTCCACTCCTGCGGCCCGGAAAAAGAACTTGTCAAAATATTTTTCGAGGAAACGAATCTCACGGTGATTGACCCTCTAGAAATCCCCCCCATGGGCGACTGCGATCTTGCCGAACTCAAAAAACTTTACGGCGACAAAATCACGTTGAAGGGGAATTTGCACACAACGGAAGTCATGCTCAAAGGAACTGTTGATGACGTCATCAAGGCGAGCAGAAAGGCGATTGACGCCGCCGCCGAAGGCGGACGCTTCATCCTCTCAACCGGCGATCAGTGCGGCAGGGACACGCCTTTTGAAAACTTGAACGCCATGATCGAAACCGCGCGGAGCTACGGAAAATATTAAGGCGGACGAACACCCGCCCAAAGTAGGACAGCTCTTTTGACTGTCCAAAACTGAGTAGTTCTGACGGAGCGCGTTGAAAACAAAAAGGAGGGATTTGACAACAAAAACATCAGAATTTGAATCACGGGCAAAGGAGGATAGAAACACAGGAAATATTTCAGAAAGTCAACTTTTAAACACTAAATTATCACGGAGTAGAAAAATGAAAATGGGGAAAAATGTATTTATGATTTTGATGGCAATGTGCCTGTTTCCGTTTTTAGCATGCGCAGGGGAAGAAACAATTGCCGAATGGAAATTTACAAACACGACGGCTCCCGCCGGCGTAGTAATGTATGTCAATAAAGAAGTAGGCGCCGAGGCGCAACGCTTTGTCGATCCAGCAGTATCGTCTCCGGGTGCTACTGGCGCGTATGTAGTCGAAATAGTTCGGAAGTCGAAAAAAGGCGCCGAGAACGATATCCAGATGGAATTCAACGTCAACAAGTTATTGACGACATCCACAAAATATAAGATAACGGTAATCTGCAAAGCATCATCGCCGATATCCGTACGATGTGTGGCGATGCGCGGCACCAGTCCTTGGGAGCTTCTTGCGAAAGATAGTTCAATAAAGTGCGACGTGGAAACGGATTTGAAAACTTTTGAGTTGTCTTTTGTCACGGAAAAAGAGTTCTCGGCGGAAACAAGAATAAATACGCCGCGCTTCTACCTGGGACACCTGCCGGATGCGACAAAATTTTACATCAGTGAAGTCAAATTTGTTGAAATAACGAATTGAAGGCCGACGGCCTTCCGCACAATAAAGGAATATCTGTCAGATGAGTAAAAGAGTAGTCTTGGCCGTTCTGTTGTTTTTTCAGTTTTATTCGGTTTTCTGCCAATCCGAGAAACCCGGGGAGCTGTTGCATTTGTCGTTTGATGACGGGAAATGGGTGGAGTATTCCGCAGCAGGTTCGAAGGTGGAGTCATTGCTGATCCCCGCCTTCGACGAAGGACATAAGGGAAAGGGCGCTTCGATTTTCGAGCGGCAGCATGCCGGCGTACTGCCTTTGAAGGGAAATCTGGACAAGAGGAAAGGCACGATAACCGTCTGGTACAAGCCGAAGTTCAACGATGGACTCAGGGGCGTCTACCCAATCCTGTGGTCGGGGAAGGAGCACGCCGTCGGATCCAACTCCATGTGGGTTTGGATATGGGACGGCTACTGCCGCTTCGACGTCCGCAACAAGGGCGACAACTACTGCACGGCTGACTCAAAGGGCTGGACGCCCGACGTATGGAAGCACCTGGCGTTCACGTGGGACAGCTCGAAAGGCGCCGCCATCTGGATTGACGGAGTCAAAGCCTGCGAGAAATCGTTTGAATGGGACGTCGTCGACACCGACGATCTGGTCATCGGGGCCAACGGGGATTTCAGCAAGTTCGCCGGCGGCGTGCTGGACGAGCTGAAAGTTTTCGACCGCCCGTTGACGGCCGACGAGATAATGTCCGACTACCAAGGCAAGCTGGAAAGCATTGAAACACCGCCCGTACCCGCGCCGGCCAAATCTGAAACTGCGAAGAAAGAGATGCTGTTCCATCTCTCTTTCGACAATGGATTCGACGCTGACACCGCGCTTGGCGACGCCACGCCCGTGGAGGTGAAAAACGCCACCCCCGCAGAAGGATTGACAGGGAAAGGCGCCCTCATACCCAAAGACGGCTATCTGCTGTACAAGACGGGGCGCAATTTCCAGAAGGCGGCCGGAACGCTGTCCATGTGGATGAAATTGAACTGGACGCCAGACGGGAACGGAGATTTCGGCAACGGCTCGCCATGGCACGGGATTTTCATGGAGGACTGCCAGGATGGGAACAAGGATCTCAACCTGAGGATGATGATGGGCGGCTATCTGTTCTTCGCATGGAGGGGAGTCCCCCATTCGGCCCCCTACAACGTGTCATTGCAAAAACAGGTTTTCAAGGACGAGTGGCACTTCTACGTCTTCACGTGGGACAAGGACGAGCGGGTCGCCGCCTATATTGACGGCAAGCCGGTCTTCCTATCCGACAAGCTGCGGAGGGATCTCGTTGACCACGGCCGGATGTTCATCGGCAGCTGCGGCAGGCCGTTGGACGACAGGCCGGGGATAGACGGCGTCATCGACGAGGTGGCGATCTACAACTGGGTCTTCTCCGACGACGAGGTCGGCAGGGCGTATGCACAGACAGTTCCTCTCTGCCCGACCATATATGACTACGCCGGCCTCGCCGGAGCCGACAACAGCCTGCGTCTGAAATGGGTCAACATCTCCGAGAAGGATCAGCAGGGCGAATTCGAGGTGGCCGTCTCCGACGCCGCAGGAGCGGTTGTCGCGTCTTGCAAACAGTATATAAGCCTTTCAACGGGGCAGACGACCATTGCGCCGGTGGCAGTGCGCTTCCCTTCCCCCGGCACCTATTCGCTGTCGGTCCGTGAGAACGGGGTGCTCCTGAAGCAGGCCGAGCTGTTCGCCGTCCCGGCGGATCCGGTGAACATGACCGTCAAAACTGACGGAAAGGCGGATGAAGCCCTCGTCGAGGAAATCGACTGTGCAAAGGATTTCGGCGTGGAGAAATACCGTGACGACGGCAATTGCGCCGCCACACGTTCTGAGGCGGGTAACTATCGCGAGGCGAAATCGACCGACCCGGCAAGCGGCTTCGCCTATAGGTTCAACAAACTGAACAGAACGGCAAAACCGTATTGGCTCGAAGTGGAATATCCCGACGACGCCACACGGACATTCTATGTCGTTATCTACCAGGAGCACAACAACGAGGTGAGGGCCACGAGCTTAAACACCATCGGCGTCATCACGGGCGACAAGCATCCCGTCACCATGGGCATGCAGAAAAAGAGGCTTCTGTTCTGGCCTGACTCTCCAAACATCATGGTCGGCTGCTACTCATACCGGAGATACGAGAAGCAGAAAGGTCCGGCGTTGTCGAAAATCCGGCTGTATGAAATCACCGGCGGACTCCCGAAACTCGGCGTGAACGCCGACGCCGGCTATCCGCAAAGGCGCATCGGCATCTGGGAAGAGGATCCCACTATGATGGCCTATGCCTGGTTCTACGAGAATTTCCAGCGTGAAAGCGCCGACCTGGATTTCTGGCACGAGAAATGGAAGAGGGTGGCATCCTACCTGAACTATTCCGGGCAGAACACGTGGGATATGCTGGTGTATGATTACTGGGGCGACACGGCGATTGGCGAGCCGCTCTCCCTGCCTATCTCCTCGCACATGTCAGGGACGGGGCGGCTGCCGGGCTGGGCGGATGTCGGGAGCGTCGTCCTCGAGAAAGAGGGGATCGACTTCCACCTGTCCGTCCATGACGTGTCCAGCCTTGGCGGATTGACGGACCAAGGCGGGCTGACCAAAGCGATAGGAGCGCGCAATGTCAGCAAGGACTACGCCGACGCGGTGGGAGCCGGCCTGAAGGCGACCTCATGCTTCAAAAACAACAATCTGCCAGCACCGGTCGACAGCGGACATTTTGCGGCTGGCGCCGA
>JAGVIF010000538.1 GCA_020056205.1 Lentisphaeria bacterium
ATTAAACTCTAATCTGTACTGGAAGCTATTTTGACTGCTTTTTGGTTGCTATGCATAAATTTACGCAAGGAATCACGGGCTTGAACCGATTTTCTCAGTTTATCGCCCCAAGATTCCTTCTTGCGTGTCTTTTGCCATGACGCTTGACGTTCAAGAATATCTTTAGATTCAGTTTTCATCTAACAACTTTTCCTTGAACTGTTTCCATTCTTTTGCAAGGTTGTGTTTCATCGCAATATTGCCAATTTCTTCCACTGTTACCGCTTTCGCCTCCAGAAGAGAGAGGATTCTGGTTTTATCTTTCGCTCTACCTGCTTTTAATGCCAAAGCGGCAAGATAATCTGCTTTGACCACACGAACAAGCGCTCCATCCAAATCCGCTTCCTCCGCGCAATTCATAGCCTCCATGGACAAATCATCAAATGTGGGTATAAATTGAACCGGCCACGCGCCAATCCGTATCGCTTCGCCTTCCGGTTGATATCCTTTTTGGGCGCAGAATTCATAGATCGGATGTAGTACTGATAGAGAGTTCGTTTTTGGTATGGAAACCAATACCTCCAAATCCATTGTGACAACAGCCTCGGTATATCTCATCTGTGCTACGGCCCCAAAGATGGCATACGTTCCGATTATGCCTCTCTGACACATTTCATTCAATAAATTAGCTGTTTCTTTCATGATGATTTGAGACGGGATATTGAACAAATACGCCGTGGGAATACAATTCTTTATCCTCTTCGTTTGTGGACTGGGCAAGTTCAAGCCAGAAATTCCAATATGCCTCAAGCTCTTCATCACCCATCTCGGAAAGAGACAAGTCCTCCTCGCTTAAAAATTCATCCTTTATAAGCATTTTATTCATGGCGCAAAGGGTAGAACTCCTTCCGCATTTTTACTGATTATGGCGTGGGATTCAGTCAATGGTCTTCCAGAAACAAGGCTCCGTACTTCTGGCCATTTTTCCGACCATTTCCGGGAGGCATCTGAATATTTCAAAAGTCTCTCCTCGTTCGCATGCATAAACTTTCTCCTTTCAGCATCCAGTTCCTTTTCGAGTTCATCAGTAGGGCATGGTAATTTTGTCAGCAGTTCCCTGCGGTCTTTGATCTCCTCAAGCGCCTTCGGGAAGGCTCCGGCAAGTTCGATAATGTCCCTGGCGCTTCTTGAATACAGAAAGATATCCCTCGGGTTTTCCATCCTTCTTGCAATCTCGCCAATTACCGCGTAGTCCTTTTCCCTATTTGTTTTTTTCATCTCGGCAAGAAGATGCTTGTTTATAAAAGGCGGATGCTTCCCTTCGGACTCATTCCATAGCTGTTCCAGCATTTCAGAGGAAATACGCGGAGGCCGCGTGAAAAAGTCGGTTCTGATCCTGAGATTTCCCTGCATGAATTCAAAGTGCGAACTCCACCCTTCTTTAAGCCATCGGATGTCCAGGGGCGCCCCAAAACGGTAAACTGCTCCATAACCTTCCAGTATCTGTGTTATATGAGAGAGGGATTCCTGTTCTTCCCTGATAATCCAGTCCCCATCCTTGCTCATTACCGCTATTCTATGGAGAACGGCGGCCTGACCGGAACAAATCACAGCCCTCAATCTGCCATCGTTGAATTTCTCAGTAAGCTCTATGTATATATTTTTAATCATATCAACCAAAACATTCTTTTCTTCCCGTTCCGTATTTCGTCCGGCGAAACTTTCAGCGATGTTTTTCGAGCCAATACCTGCGAAAAGCTTCAAGCCTCCCCAAACTTTCTCGATCCTTGGCGCGGTTTGCGGCTTTTTTGCTGGCGATAATGTCATCAATATGACACACGGGAAAGCCTTCGATGTTCACATGCCTCGACCATGCGTCATCGAAACATTCGATCCCGTCCGGAGCAAAGATCAAATCAAGATCAAATGGCCCGCACTTCAATTGGACAAAATCTTTGCCTCGGCAAATTTCCGCCGTCTCGGCATCGGTCAAATCAAAGCCCAATTCTTTCAAGGCTTTCACCAGCGCTTGCTCGTTCTCTTTTGTTTTTTCCACAAAAATATCCGCATCTTGGGTTGTGTCCGGATATCCGAGCAATATTGCTCCCGATTTCCCGATAAAAAGATACCTAACCGCGCATTGATGGAATGTGTCTCTAATTTCTTGCGCCTGTCTATATTCAAAAGCGGCCATAACCCAACCACTCCGGTAAGTTTTTCTCGCACCATTCCCGGTATTCGGCCATTGTGTCAAATGCACGGAAACGCGCGTCATCCAAAACAGGTTTATATGTTTTGATGAATGAATAACGCAAACGTTGAGCCAAGGGACGCTTCAGCGACGCCTCAAATTCTTCGAACCAAAC
>JAGVIF010000005.1 GCA_020056205.1 Lentisphaeria bacterium
AAACCTGTCTGCGTGCGGACACGCACAGGCAGAAGACCTTCACTATTCACTACTAAATCAAATATAATTTAGGCAAATATAATTTAGGCAAATATAATTTAGGAGGAAAAAAATGGCTGGCGCATCTTCACCGTATATTCTGTTGAAAGAGGAATTTATCCAGCGCGCGGACGAGGGCTGTGAAATTCCGGAGACCTTGCGAAAACGCTTTTCATCTCTCGATCCGATAAAAGACGGATGGAATCCGGAGGCGATAGATCCTTTGTACGACGAACTGATGGATTTGCCGTCAGACCCGTCGCTGGCGAAAAAAGAGCCGAATGACTTGCCTGCGATCAGGGCGTTGCGTCCGGACGGGCCGAGGGATTTAAGTTGGCATCCGGCAAAAGACGAATTAAGCGATCGTCTGCACGGCGCCTGGACGGGTCGTTGCGTTGGCTGCGCCCTTGGAAAACCCGTGGAAGGACTTGGGATGTCGCGGGATGAAAATGGAAAAACAATCGGCCGCCGTAAGATCAGAGAATATCTCGAAAAGCGTGGAGACTGGCCGCTTCGGGATTATTTTTCAAGCCGGGATATTGGAGACGGCTACACGATTCCGAAATTCCATTCCTACCGCGAGAACATTGCGTACATGGAGCCTGATGACGACATCCATTACACGTTGGTTGGATTGGGTGTGCTTGAGGAGTTCGGCGCAAATTTTACATGGCAGAACATCGCCCGCTACTGGCTTAGTCGTCTGCCGATGACAGCCATTTGCACTGCGGAAGCCCAGGCTATTCTCAATGTCCAAAACTGTTCGCGTCGAGGCTTTGAGATCAGTCGCGACGCCGATTGGGTTCGCAGATATCGCAATCCCTACAGGGAATGGATTGGCGCTCAAATTCGTTCCGATGGCTGGGCTTTTTGTTGTGCCGGAAAGCCGGAACTCGCCGCAGAATTCGCCTGGCGAGACGCGCACTGGACACACGAGCGTAATGGGATATACGGTGAGATGATGTTTGCGGCGATGCAGGCGGCGGCTTTTGTTGAAACAGATTTTGAGCGAATTGTTGACATTGGTCTTTCCGAAATCCCGCGCGACTGCCGTCTCGCCGGATGGATTCATCGCTGCAGAAAATGGCTTGCCGAATATGCCGACTTTGAGTCCTGCATGGAACGACTGGAGACGGAAATGGGATTAATGCATCATGTTCACACAATCAACAACGCTCTTATCTGCCTGATTGCCCTCCATTACGGAAAAATGGATACCACCATAACTCCGGCGATAGCCGTAATGTGCGGGCTGGACACGGATTGCAACGGGGCAAGCGTCGGCTCGATAGTCGGCGCGATTGCCGGACGTAAAAATTTCGGGGGACAATTGGCGGACAGGCTTAATGATGAAATTCGACCGCTTATGTTCGGTTTTGAACGAACGACAATGAGGGAACTTGCGGAGCGGAGCGCCAAAATCCAATCCGTCCTATAACGTTATTGCGAATGAAATAGATGACGCCGTGAAGAGTATCCAGTTCATCGTTCCCCTGAATCCGCCCTTTCAGGGAGGCATCCGTGGCGGCGCAACTGCCCCGATGCCCTTTCGGGATCGGGATGCAAGCGCTTTGTTGGCAAGAGGATTCGAGTGGGGTCACCACACTTCACCCCTTGCCGCCGCGCATTTGCGCCGCCGGGGATGCCTTCACAAGTGTTAAACGGTTTCATTGTGATTTTGTCCGCCGGACAAAAAAAAGATAAAATTTTTAATTTTAAGTTTGCCAAAATTTTTCCGCCGCGCTAAATTAAAACTCCAAAAACGCGGGGAAATTTCGGTGCGAGAGGATAAAGAACTCTACAACGGTGATAAAATAAAATCGCTGATCGGAAACATATCCGATGCGATATGCGGGGAATTTCCGGTAAAACAGCTTTCAAAAACCGTGCTGATAGGGATTCAGTTGAAAGGCGTTCCCCTCGCGGCAAGAATCAGAAAAAACATATTGGACATCAAAAACATTGATCTCCCTCTTGGAACGATTGATATAAGCATGTACCGCGATGACATCGGATTCAGAAAAGAAATCTCGCGGACGTATGAGACATCCATTCCTTTCGACATCGAAGATAAGACGATAATACTTGTTGACGATGTCCTGCATACCGGCAGAACTATACGCGCCGCGCTTGACGCGATAACAGACTATGGCCGCCCGAAACTCATCAGGCTCGCGGTGTTGATAGACAGGCAGATGAGGGAGTTTCCGATACAGGCGG
>JAGVIF010000359.1 GCA_020056205.1 Lentisphaeria bacterium
GGTTCAGTGAATATTTACGAAGCATGCGCCCGATGGCGCTGCAACCCGTTAGGGATGAAGTTCTTATGAAATCATACTTCGCCGCAAAATCCTCGACATGCCGGGGAGGGTTGGATGAGATGGGGGCTACAAAAGTAGCTACTATCTCATCCAGCGCTTTCCGGCGCCGGAAGAACGCAACCCGCCGTCTCTGCGGCGAGCAGGCGTCTTTCGAGTTTATTTTTCGGCCGCTCATTCGTACTATATTCATATAACCCTTCATTCGCTCCCGATAAAATAATTCTCAAAATCCAACCTGTCTTCACCTGACACTTTACGATTGACGCGACACTAGGTCTTCCAGCGCCACTCTTCGGATAATCCCGAACACTTCATATCCTTATTTTGACACATTCATATTTTTTAGTGAATTCCCAAAATATCAACAGCCTTTTTTATAGAGTTGCGCAAACCTGATCTTTTAATTTTGCCAACAGTATCAAATGATATCAAGCCTTTTATCCTGTTATACCGGTTAAGCCTATCTATCATCTTTTCAATCCTATAGCAAATTGCTCTGAATCTGTCTTTAGGAATCCTGCAAAAGCAATTATGCGGGCTTTGATGATGGTACAAATTAATATCATAGTCTTTATCTATCAGCCCCATTTCCTTACATATTTCAAAAGCCTCTGTTCCTTTATACGGAGTAAAAATACTATATCCTGTAGAGTCACAGTTAATTTTTTTTATAGCTTCAGCCGTATCATTTAAACTCTCTTCCGTTTCCCAGGGGAAACCGACCATAAAAAATCCGCTTAGCAGTATTTTATGTTGTTTTATGATTCTGGCCGCTTTATAACAATCCTCGATTGTATTGTTCTTGCGGATTTTCTTCAATATTTCATTGTTTCCGGATTCAATGCCTATAATTATAGATCGACATCCTGAACTTTTCATAGCGGATATTATTTTATCAGTAACACCCTTGACATGCATTTCGCAAGACCATTCAATGCCCGGCACATATTTCTTGATCTTATCGCATAGTTCCAATATATAGGAATCTTTTACGCCAAAAGTATCGTCTTCAAATATGACCGAATTAAGTCCCATTGCCTTTAAACTAACTATTTCCTCAATTACATTATCGGTAGAGCGAAATCTCGGTCTCCTTCCCCAAATATTACGCGACCCACAGAAAAAACAGTTATAAGGACATCCTCTTATCGAAAAAATATGTTGAAAAGCATGAAGGGGATATTTATCAAAGTCTTTTAATGCAATCGCCGCTGATTTATGAGGGAAAGGCAATGAATCTATGCTACCGATAAGTTTTCTTTCCGGATTTTCAATAATGTGCTCACCATGCCTATGGATTATACCTGTCACCTTTGACAAATCATCCTTATTGCTTATTGAATTAAGCAATTCAACAATTGTCTCCTCGCCTTCCGCTATCACGCAGATGTCGATCAAAGGATTCTCCATGACTTCAGCGCGCAAAAGAGTTACATGAGAGCCCCCCGTGACAACGATTATATCCTTATCTATTTCTTTGGCGATCTTGGCAATATTGCATGCAGATTTGAAATTTTGGGTCATACTTGTTATACCAATTACAGATGGCTTGAAATTCAATATCGTTTCCCTTACATTTTCCCAAACTCCGCACTTTAAGTTTCCGAGGTTGTGTAAATAATGTTCAAAACCCTTGCCAGTTAGATAGGCATTTGAGCAGGAAACGGCTTTCGGGTGGAAATCCGCATTATAAGCCATAACATTCCAAGACGTGCTTTTTAATATAGCCCCAGATAAGTATCCAAGCGCCAACGGGAATCTGGCAAGTGAATAGTTGTCTTTATACAACCTATAGTAAGGAGGATTGACAAGCAGAATATTTTTATTCATGTCCTTCATGTTTTCATAAGGAAGATAATCTCATTTTTAGTTCGCGATAAACTTTATCAGGGTTGTACTCCCTGCTGATTATGTCAAGCCCGCTTGCGACAAGTTCGCTCCTGTAGTCCCTATCTTTAAGGGCTTCAAGCAGTTCCACCGCCAATCCCGCCGGATCTGAAGTTATGTTCCGCTGCGCATACCTCTGGACAGGTATCCCTTGCACTGCTGAAGTTGACAAAATAGTTGGCTTGCCAAAGGCAAAACTTTCAAGGACTTTTATTTTCAAGCCGCTTCCTGCTCGCAGGGGAACCACTACTACATCAGCCAATTTGTAGGCATCCCTCATTTGTTCAACATATGGCAGCATAATTATTCCATCATGATTTGTATATGCATTTTTGAGCGCCTCACATGGATTAAGCATAAGGAACCTTGCTTTTGGCTCTGACTTCTTTACTATCGGAAAAATCTCCTTTATAAAAAAATGGATTGCATCAATATTAGTTGGCCCGCTTCCTGCGGCGTAAAGGATATCGGTTTCAAAAGGATATTTGACAGGAAGCGGCTCAGGTTTAAAAGACACAGGCACATATATTGGGCTTATTCCGTGTGAAATCATGAAATCTCGATCCCATAACGAAATTGCTATGGCAAGATCCGCAGACTTGTAGAGTTGCATTTCCTTCTCTACATCTCTAAAATGGTAAAGTATCTCCCCTTGGCCAATTTTACAGAAATCCAAATACCTCTGAATAAAAATATCTATTGAATCGACTATCTTATACACATTGTCCGGGAAGGCGGTAAGACATCTTGCCGGCACTGGAGTATGAATCATCACTGCTTCAAAAGCATGTTTCTTGTATAGAGAAGACAAATCATCAAGGATATAATCAGGAATATAGAGCTTATCGTCGAAATATGGCCTCAATATTCTATGCTTCACTTTCTTTTTTATTGACTCAAAAAGGCTGTCCTTTGATTTCAGAGGAGAAAACTGGACAGTATGGAAAATAGAATTGCATTTAATTCCACGGGAATTCGGACAAGTTCCACAAACATACAGATGCAGTTCGACGGTATCCGAAATATTTTTACACATGTCCCCGATGCGGATACTGAGGCCGCATTCGGCAGGGAACGGATAGATCGGAGCTATCATCAATAATTTTTTCAGGTTACTTTTCATTTTGAGTGGGTAAATTGTTCATAATCGAGGTAATTGCAAAACTCCTGATTTCGGTCGCGGCCCAGCCGAGCGAAGCGACGCTTGCCAGAGGCAAAACCAAGACCCTCCAGAACATAACCGATGAAACGTTCCTGCAAGTCAAATTTTCTTTTCTTCGTCATTGGATATTCCGTGTTGGATATTGGATATTCATAATTTTTCGAATCGAGCGCCCCACTCAATTTGAGAAAGAGCCTTTTTCCGCGCACTCCTGCGGTTTACCTACATTTTGCGTTTGAGCAGCGCCGCGTAGGTGCATCGTTTATTATCAATAACTTAGTTTAAATTCGGCCGATTGAACCGCAAAACTTAGGTTTATGTGCGTAAACCCCTATTATAATGCCTTCCCTATTGTTTCCGCTGAAAGCTTCGGCGATGAGCGTCATGGGATAGGCAACAATTGAGTATATATTGAAAAGATGCGGCCATTTCATTATCCTGAAGGCCAGCCTGCAGATGTATGCGGAAAAAGGAGAAGTCATCAGTGGCTTAACAATGTCAATTTCAAACCCTGCTTCTCTTAGCTCATTCCGTATTGTCTCGGCCGTGAAATATTTTTCAACCACGCAAAATTTCTTGTGAAATTTCACGAATTCCGGATCATTGATGGTTGCAAAAGAATCCACAGTTATCAACAATTGGCCTCCCGGTCGTAATATTCTGAACATTTCCCGCAGCGACTTTTCGCTGTCGCAAAAATGTTCGAGGGCGCATATTGAAATTACCGAATCAAAAGACTCATCTCGATGTCCAAGATATTCAGCATTGCCCTGATAAAAACACATATTACCGTATTTAAAATGGTTCGCGATAAGGATGCTGTTGAACGAAAGATCAAGTCCGATTATGCTCCGCGCCCTTTTTGACAGGCTGTTAGTGAAAACACCTATCCCGCACGCTATGTCAATAATGCCGTCATTGCGGCTGATCTCGATGTGTTTTTTTAGAAAATTCATCTCGTGCAGTCTAAATACATTAGCCCAAGCGCCAAAGTAAAAATAAAGTCTCGCAAGTTTGTGTTTTATCTTACGCATATACTCTGTCGGCCTTTTTTACATATCAGATTGGTATATGAAGACGGCTCTTCGATCCGGTATTTTCCAGTCAACTGAGAGGCTGAATCAATCTTTAGCATCTCCGAGCCCCCAAACTCATAGACGGTAAATCCCAGTTTAAAAAGCAGTTCGATGAATGATTCCGGGGCAACCCCTGACATTTTCAGTCCGTAGGGCCAGAACTCAGCGCTTAAAAGCAAATCCTCGCTCTTGTTTATCAGTGAAATCATTCCGTTGAGGGCATAATACTCGGCTCCTTGTATATCCATTTTTATCAATTTCAACGGTTGCTCCATCTCGGAAATTAAATCGTCTATTTTGAGCGCCTGTATCTGGATTTGCTTTCTTTTCTCCCCTGAATCATAAATCCGGTGATCCCCCGAATTGCTATCCGACTCATAAAGATTCAGCATACCGGTCTTGTCGGATGCCGCCTTGTTTATCAGTTCGATATTTTGAAATTTGTTTATTCTTACATTCTTGAGTAATAGTCTGTAGTTTTCTGGATCCGGCTCAACCGCGAACACTTTCCCGGACACGCCGACCGCTTCAGCGAAAATTAGGCTGTAATATCCAATATGTGCTCCAATGTCGAGGACAATGTCGCCCTGCGACAGATGCCTCTTGAAGAATGCGGTCATCTCCGGCTCATATATCCTGTTCATCCCAAGCTGAAGCGTGTCGAGTTCATCAAGAAACATTTTATGACCTTGAACCTCTATAGGAAACTGCCTAAGATAATTCTGAAAATAATTCGGAATGTCATGCAGAAAAGGAATGCTCCCCACTTTAATCATGGGGCATATTTTCCTCTTAACTTTCAGCAGACGCCAGAGTATTTCCTGCATAAATATTCCAAAAGTTTTTTATTTCATAATATATTGTTTTGTTCAGTTCTTGGAACTTGAAAAGGGGATGCGCTTTATAAGAAAGTTCAGCTCATCTATTTTAAGCAGATGGCAGGTTGCAAGATAAACCGAAAAGCCGGCAATCGAAGTCGCCAACAATTTGACAGGCAAAGGCAAGACGATATTTACAAGAACATTTTTTAACAGAAAGACTATAGCGGCCATTAGCAGCGCGCAAAAAAATATTTTCACCGAAAATAAGTAAAAATCATAGAACGAAACGGTTCTGTGTCTGAGCCTTAAAATAATAATTACTGTAATTGTGCTGATGATAGTCATAACGGTAAATACAACCATTAATCCATAAATTCCCCAGTATCCAGCCGCTATATAATAAAGAGGCCACGAAAGAAAAACAAGGATCATTCCCACGAGCGAAATCAACTTCGTGTCATGAAAAATAAAAAATACCCTTCCCGCGATACTTAGGAAACAAGTTGGAACTACGATAAAAGAAACTATCATAATCAGATTTGCCGTGACGGCGCAGTCCGTGTCGGAAAATTTTCCATATCCGAAAAGTAATCCGACAATTGAATCCGCCTCGGTAAATAAAATGATATTTAATGGTATGGCAAGGAAGAAGATCACTTTCATAGATTTGAAGAACGTTTGAAATACTGCGCGGTCGCTTTCTTCCACCCTCTGCTGTCCCATAAAAGGGAAGACGGCGGTGGAGATCGGGCCGGCTATAATGATGCTGATCGAGCCGACTACAAACATAGAAAGCTCGATGAGCGTTATAGCCCCCTTTAATGGAAGCCCTGAAGCAATATTTTTCTGAATAAGAGGAATAATTTTGACTAAAAGATTTTCAAGAAGCACCGGCCAGGAAAGAGACAGGGTTGAAATAACGACGGGATTATTAAATTTCCAATTCCATTTCCATTTCACTCTCTTGTTTATAATGAAAATCATTAGCGCAAGTCCTGCGGCGGAGCCTGCAAGATTCCCGTACACAAGTCTTTCTATCCCCCATCTTTCCGGCAGGCACCATATTGAAAACAACGAGCTTAAGGGGAATGCAAGAGCGGCAATTGAAGGGATGACAAATTCCCTGAATGAATGAAAGAATGAAATGTAAATAAGTGAAAGTCCCATCAGAACTATGGCGGGAGCAAACAGCCTCGAATACTTTATTGTCATTTCAAGCTTTTCGCCGCTGAACCCGGAAAATATCAGCGGAGTTATGTAGGGAACAAGCAGATAAAAAATAAAAGCCAATAAAGATAAAATAATTAAGGCGATGTTGAGCAATGCGGCCATATCTTCTGACGCCGACTCGTCCCCGGCTTCCGCCCTCCTTTTCTGAAAAACCGGAATTATTGCCACAAAAAGTATTCCGCCTATGAAAAAATCACTGAGCTGTTGCGGAATAGTGAATGCCGCGAAATAAGCATCCGTCTCCATTCCGGCGCCAAACCATGCCGTCATGGATGTCCTAAGCGCAACAGCAAGTACGCTTTTCGCTGTATATATGAAAAGCAGAAAGATTGAAACGTGGGAGATTCTTTTCAGGTCAGCCATTGTTCTCCTGTTTTAGTGTCTTTTAGCATTGTTACAAGAGAAATTAATGATAAACGTTTTTCCGGTGTCCTACTCTGAGAACCAGAACCGTGAACACGTTTTTGTTTAACAGGCATATTAATCTGTAGTCCCCCACCCTGTAACGCCAAAGGCCCATAAAGTTTCCAGAAAGAGGTTTCCCGAAGCTCTGCGGGGTCTCGGATGACACAACACGGGTGTTGAGATATTTGATTATATCCTTCTGCGCCTGTCGGCCCAGTTTTTTTAGTTCGACGGCAGCTCTTTCATCCCAGTTAATTTTCCAGTGCAAGTTTCTGCTCCAGTTCTTTCATGGTGATAATTTTACCAGGGTGTTCCAACCTTTCTAGGGCAAGGTATGCATCTTCCATGTCCTCAATATGTTCATCAAGGGCTTCCCGGACGTAGTAGGATTTAGGGCGTCCCGTTTTTCGTGAAAGGAGGGTCAGCCTCCTTTCCATCGGTATTGGCAGTCTTACTGTCATCATATTTATATATCTCCTGTTTGTTGTATTACATGTATTACTATGCCATGGTGCGGAATGAAAGTCAAGTATCGAGAGCCTCCAGTGTTCCGTAACATAAATACGTGGGGTAAAATTATGGCTATTTTTGATGCGGATTTGACTTGGCTGAAATAAGGCGATACTGAAGTATCGTCGTTTTCAGACAGGGCGAAGACCGCGCAAAAA
>JAGVIF010000567.1 GCA_020056205.1 Lentisphaeria bacterium
CTTGTATAAGTTCAGGCTAAGGAATTTCAAAGTTTATGAACACCCAATATCCAACACTCAATCTCCAACCGACGAAGGACAGAAATAAACTTGGACATTGGATATTCCGTGTTGGATATTGGATATTCAAACCCTTAACCCGATGGCAATAGACGGCGCTCCCGTGTTGCTTCGTAGTTACTGATTGTCTCATAATAGTCTTGATGCGTCTTCGATCGGAAAAAGGGAGCGCGGGTTTTCCAACCCGCGAGTTTCTTCTGCCGGCGGGTAAGAAAACCCGCCCTCCGTTATTTTTAAACTCCATTTCATCTCAATGCTATTGAGAACTCGCACTCCAAAGCGAAGCAGGCGCTTCAGTTAATTTCCCCAGGTAAAAACCAAGATTTTCTATCCACTCAGATATTTCTATTGGAACGGAATTTCAAAAATTAGCTTTTTGTGGACGAACTCTATGTATAATTATAGTCAGTAAAAGTCTGACTACTTCCAAGATCATGATGAAATACAAAGTAAGGCTCACCGAAAACTTCATGCGGTGAAAGAAACTCAACCATGATCCGGATACACAACAGCAAGTTGAGGATGCCGAAAAAGGGTAATAGATATTTTAATTTCTTTTTCATTTTTATCCTCTCTCTCCTCCGATAAAAGGTTGACAGGATGACGCCAATTTATTCCGTTACACGAGTTTTACAAACCTGCGGAAAATCAGTTCGGCGAGGAAGAGACAGATAATCAGCAGGAAGACTGTTTTGCCGTGCCAGAGGGGAATTTCTTTTTTGATGGTTTCCCGCCCGTCAGAGTCGGACGAAAACCATTTTTTCCAATCAAAATCTTCATCGGGGGCAAGCATTGTCGAGTTTGAGGACTCGGCGAGGGTTTTGATTGTTGACAAGGAGGGTTTTAATATATTGAGCTCTTTTTTTCCCGGCTCTGGCGTTGTTGAGAAAAAGGCTTCAGCGATAAGCGCGTTTTTATTCTGAGCGGCAAGTTTGTATGAGCCTTCTTTAGCGGGAATTATCTCCGTCGAAAAAACGCCGTCGCCGCTTTCCGCAAGGACAAGGGGTTTTGCGTCCCCCGTCGCCGTGTTTATAATTTTGAACTCAATATTATTGATGTCAAGATTTAGGGAGGGGGGGATTTTAAAACTGATTTTTGAGATATTGCCCGCTTCGAGCAGACAGGACGGAAGCAGCCAGTATGGGTTTGACTTGCCGCCGGACGCAAGCCACGAGAGAAAGTTCCTCCAGAAACTTGCGTATGAGCCGTCTCCCGATTTTTTTGAAAGCTTCCATCTCCACAGCGGGTCCGTGGCGAGAACGGCCGTCCTCCCTTCGCCATAACGTTGGACGGCAATCAAAATTCTTGAATTGTCCTCCGCCTTAAATGACGGATGGACAGCGAGAACGGATGCGCCTAATTTTTGTTTTTTTATCAGCGCAAAGTCTTGGAAAAGTGGCAATGCCGACGGAGTTCCGTCAGGGTTTTTGAAATTAGTGTAATTGAAAATCGGCGAAATTTTGCCCTCGTTGGTCAGGGAAATTTCGGTCAGAAGCGGGACATTCGCCCGTTGATTGCCGCGTTTTTCCGTCGTGCTTAAGTCAATCTTTTGCGGAGACCGGTATCTCTTCATTTTCTCAAGGAAAAGGACGGTGTTTTCGTCAAAAACCGCGTTATCATCCGTCTCCTTTTCAAATACCACGGGGAGGAAATTTTCGATTGTTGAGTCAGCGTATTCTCCGGCGTCAATCGTGTTGGCGATAATGAAAAGAAGCGCTCCGCCGTTTTTCACGAAACTCTGCAGATTTTGCGCAATATTATCGCTGATCTGGCTTTTGCGCATCTTAAGGATTACTATCACATTGTATTTTGCGAGTTCGTCCGCCACGGGAAAATCGAACTGCATATTGTCGGTTTCTTTTTTCTCGCCGCAAAAGCCGGGCGCGAATTTTACATCAAGCGAGAAGTCCTCCTCCTCCGGCGCCGCCGTGGCGCGGAGGAAACGCGCGCCCCAGTCAAGTCCGCCCTGATAAAGCAGGATTCTTGTCTGTTCTTTCTTTGAGCCGTGTATGCTCCAGGTTATTTCGGAGAGGTCTTTTTCGCCGTTTTTCAGGACAGCCCTGAATATATGCGTTCCTTCGGCGTTGATGGGGATATTGAATTTAAGAGTTTTGCTTACAGA
>JAGVIF010000353.1 GCA_020056205.1 Lentisphaeria bacterium
CCGCCGACCTCCCCTTCCCCAGTACAATTCCTTCCGCCGAATATCACGAGCGCCCTGTAGAGGCTTTTAGAATCCTCCTTGTAGTTCGCAGGAATCCGATAATAGACTTTCAAGAATTTGTTCTGCGGAGCGTTCGTCTTCACACTCACAAAAGGATTCTTGGCATTACCCTGACCATGGACGCTGAAAGCGAGGATCACCAGTGCTAAAAGTTGGAGCACAATATGGAATTTAATAATTTTCATAAAATAAATCATCTTTTCATTTGACTCTTGTGCGTATCCCAATATATTCGCATCCGTAACATAACATACAAAATGCAAATTCAAATAACCTATGGGGGTTACTATGAAAAAACTTCTTGCTTTTGTATCAATTTCCCTTCTCGTCCTATCCGCATCCGCAATTGAAAATCTTTCCTGGAACAGCAAATCGCTCACGGCCGGCAAAGTTGATGTCGTCTCCGGCGGATATACACTAACCAAGACACTGGCGGTTGCAAATTTTTCTCCCGAATTTAGGATGCCGATACAGCTTGTCTATGATTCTAACAATCTGCGCGCGGGCGTATTCGGCGACAACTGGCGCTGCCCCCAGCTTGAAAGCAGAATTTTCCCCCGAGATGACGGCGCCGAATGGCTCACCCCATGGGGCGAACGCATAGCGTTTTTCGAAAAGGAAAAGGGAAGAGGACTCTTCTCTCCATATTCCGACTGGGAGGCAACAGGAGCCAACGGCAACTGGATTATAAAACACAAAGACGGCTGGAAATTCGAATACAAGTCCTCGTATCTGAGGGAAATAACCTCTCCTGCGAACCGCAATCTGATATTCGAGTATGATGAAAAAAATCTTTCTAAGATCGTTCAGAACAATCAGACTTTCGTTGAATTGAAATATTCCAAAGACGGGACAGTCTCTGAAATCTCCGTCAACGACGAAAAATTCTCCTTCGATTATCTGAAGAGCCAAATTTCCGTCCTGCCTGAAAATTTCGGACACAAGGCTCGTGCCGTTGAAAAAACATTCCTCTCGGAACTGCGCAATGGGGAACTTGCCCATCAGAAGTATTCCTACAACGACGACGGCTTCCTCTGCGAAATTCGCAGCGGTCAGGTCGTTGAAGAGCTGATAACTCAGAAGGAGACCCTCGATCAAAGGATAGATTTTCTCAAGAAGGCCGCCGAAGCCGACAAGAAGGGCAACAAGTCCAATTATCAGGAGGTGAAATCCGGACGGCTTCTCAAGGACAAGTTCTTCGAATATTCCTACACTGCCGACGGCGCTGTAACGATGAAGAACTCCGAAGGGCAAAGCTCTTCCATCTCCTATAATATGATGAGAGGAGTCCTGAAAGTCAGGGATTTCTCAGGCCTTGCAAGCGAGATTTATTATTTCCGCCGCTATGACGTAGCCTATAACGGAAAACTGCGCCAGATCAGGGATTCCAGAGACCGCGCGGTCGTCAATTGCCGCTACGATAAAGACAGCGGAAAATCCCTCATCATAAGGGATATGGCCGACAATGAGACCTATTACTCCTACGACAAGAATGAGAACGTGACTTTGATTTCGCGCTCGGAATCCGACAATCCGTGCCGCCCGCTCGTCTCGTTCAGATATAATAGTAAGAATAATCCGATAGCAATTGAGATGCTTGACAAGTCCGGAAAGCCTGTCTACGCGACACGGCTCCAGTATGACCAGCATTCGCAGGTCATGGCAGTTGAAACAGAGGAATCCAATTACAAGTTCCAGTATAACGCATTCGGGCTTGTCACGAAAAGCGTTGACACCTTTGACAGGACTGTGAGCCGTGAATACGACAAGTTCAATAGGCTTTCGTCTGTCGTTGACGCCAACGGAACAAAAACTTCCTATTTGTATGAATCCGGTCGCCTTGTAAAAATTTCGCGCGAAGCGCAGAGGAATGCGGAGCATTCCAATGGTGCAGGGCTTGCCCTGCCCGCCAGTCGCGGCGGTAGAGCGACATCCGTGGAGGCGTCCGCCTCATCGGCATCCGCCTCCTTCGTCAAATTCTCCTACGACAAATACGGCGCGATAGCTGCGATCACCGATCACAAGGGACGGACGAAAAAATTCGACCGTGATGCTCTTGGGCGAATCGCTACGGAATACTTCCCCGACAACTCAGTCGTGAAATATTCCCTGGACGCTATGGGAAGGCTTGAAGAAGTCCGTGACCAGAATGACAATCCGATCAAGTTCGCATATGGCAAATTCGGGAAAATTGCCGAACGCATTACCGCTGTCGGACAATCCGTGAATTATTCTTACGACCGGTTCGGGCTTTTGTCATCAATGACAAAGACCGGAGCGGATTTAAATGTCGCGCAGGAAATTTCCTA
>JAGVIF010000564.1 GCA_020056205.1 Lentisphaeria bacterium
ACGAATCCGGACATGAAATGGTAAAAAGGAAAGAACAAAAAAACAAAATTTTAAAAAAGGCGGTAATTCTGCTCAGCGGCGGCATTGATTCGGCCGCATGCCTGGCCTCCGCAGTCTCGCGGGGCTACGAATGTTACTGCTTGAGTTTTGACTACAGACAGAGGCATAGCTATGAACTCAAATGCGCCAGGAAGATAGCGCGCAGGTTCAAGGCGAAGGGGCATATTGTAATCAAAATAGACCTCCGTAAGTGGGGCGGGTCTGCGCTCACATCCGATAAAATAAAGGTTCCGGATGCGGGGACGCAGTCTGGAATTCCGGCGACATATGTTCCGGCGAGAAATCTTATATTTCTATCGCTTGCAGGAGCTTACGCCGAGTCTCTCGGAGCGCGCGAAATATTTATAGGAGTTAATTCGTTGGACTACTCCGGCTATCCCGATTGCCGCCCCGAATTCATCAAATCATTTCAGAAAACTCTCAATATCGGATGCAAATCAGGCGTTGAGGGGAAAACAATCAAAATACAGGCGCCTCTCCAAAAACTCAGTAAATCGGAAATAATAAAACTTGCCGTTTCGCTCGGACTTGATATCTCAATGACAAGCAGTTGCTACAATCCCGAAAAAAATGGAAAACCCTGCGGGAAATGCGACAGTTGCGAAATTCGCGCCGGAGGAGAAGTTTCACTACTATGAACCGCAAAACTTTAGGTTAGTACTATCTCCTTTGAAACTGCCGTTGGAGTTCACAGCTTTAGCGTGTCTCTTTCTTGGCAGTTTCTTATTGATAAAACTGCGAAAATCGCAGTCCTCCGCTTACTTGAGATTCAGGTTTTGCAATTTTTCCTCTTTTTCCGCCTCAATAGCCTGGTTTATTATGAGGGAGAGGTTTCCTTCGATGATTTCGGGGAGATTGAAGACATTGATATTGAATCTGTGGTCGGTAACTCTGTTTTGAGGGAAGTTGTAAGTCCTTATTTTTTCGCTTCTGCCGCCTGAGCCTATCTGCGACTTTTTCGCGGCGCTCTGTTTTGCGGCCTCCTCGTCTTGTTTCATCTTGAGCAGTTTTGATCGTAATATCCGCAACGCGGTTTCCTTGTTTCTGTATTGAGATTTTTCCTGCTGTGATGCTACGCTGAGCCCGGTTGGGATATGAGTGGCTCTTACCGCCGAGTCGGTCGTATTGACACTTTGTCCGCCTGGTCCGGAGGATCTGAATACATCGAATTTAAGTTCAGATGGTTTTATTTGGAGTTCGACTTCTTCGGCTTCAGGCATTACGGCGACGGTTATCGTTGATGTGTGTATTCTTCCCGATGTCTCCGTTGCCGGCACTCTCTGCACCCTGTGTACTCCGCTCTCGAATTTCATTCTTGAATACACATTTTCGCCTGAGATCGAGAATATCACCTCTTTTATTCCGCCCGTCGAGTTTGAGGTCAAGTCGAGAACTTCAAGCTTCCATTTTTGCGATTCGGCATAACTTCTGTACGCCCTGAACATTTCGGCGGAAAAAAGTCCGGCTTCATCGCCTCCGGCGGCGGGTCTTATTTCGACGATGATATTTTTTGTGTCGTTAGGGTCCTGCGGCAGGAGGAGGAGAAGAATTTGTTTGCTCAGGTTTTCTTTCTCTATCTCAGCTTTTTGGCTTTCTTGCCCGGCGAGAGTTTTCATTTCGGGGTCGTTTTCCTCTGCCGCGAGACGTTTGTTTTCAGACAGCTCTTTAATTATGCGCTCAAGTTTTTCTTTGAGCGACAGTATGGTTTCAATCCGCTGTGATTCTCTGGAGAGGTTTTTAATTTCAGCCGGGCGGCTGTAAATGTCGGGAGAAGAAAGCAGCCCGCGTATTTCATCATGGCGCTTTTTGAGCGATTGAATATATGGCGCAAAGTCGTCAGGTTTCATTATGACGCGATTTTCTCGAAATCTTCCTTATTGTTCTGCGGGCATGTTATATCTTTTGCGGAAACGCTCCACTCTGCCGGCTGTGTCAACAAACTTTTGTTTTCCCGTAAAGAAAGGGTGGCACTTGGCGCATATGCCGACTTTGATTTCTTTTTTTGTGGATTTCGTATGCCAAGCCTCGCCGCAGGCGCACACCATTTTTGCGTCCCCGTAGGCCGGGTGTATATCTTTCTTCATTGGTTCTTCTGCTCCCTTTTATTTTTTATCTTTGAAACACTAATATAATATGCTATTTTATTTTATCAAAGAGGTTGACGGAAAATGGTGAAAAAAAAATCGGTTTTGCATTCGGCGGCGGATTACAAATTACGCAGTTCCATCAAAATGAAACTGCAGGGAAGACACGCTAAAGTCGAAGATACCGAGCCGTGGGGCCTCGGGGCCGTGAATTCCAACGACAGTTTCAAGGGGGAAAAAGCCAGACCGCTATGGGCTCCGTGGAGAATTGAATATATTCTTTCGCCGAAAAACGGGGAATGTTTTTTGTGCGGCAGGAAAAAAAACGCCAAAAACGGCGCGGATCTGGTTGTTCACAGGGGCAAAGAGGTTTTTGTTATGTTGAACATGTTTCCCTATAATTCAGGGCATCTGATGATTGCTCCCTTCGACCATATAGGCGATTTTACGAAATTAACAAAGCCTCAGAGGCATGAAATGGCGGATATCGCCGCGCTTTCGGAAGATGTTTTGAGGAGGATAATGAGGCCTGAAGGGTTCAATATCGGGTTTAATATCGGCAAGGCCGCAGGCGCCTGCGTTGAGGAACATGTCCACCTGCATGTTGTTCCCCGCTGGACAGGGGACACTAATTTCATGCCTGTGTTAGGCGATGCGAGGGTAGTGCCTCAGTCATTGGCGGAGACCGCTGAGCTAATCCGCAAAAACTGGAATTGTTAACCTACATTTTGCGTTTGAGCAGCGCCGCGCAGGCGCTCGGTCAAGTCGAAGATTCCGAGACCAACGGTACTCGGGGAGAGACACCGGGTAAATATTCACCGAACCCCGTCTTTTCGGTGAATATTTACGTTCATACATCGTTGATTATCAAGAACTTAGTTTAAATTCGTCCGATTGAACCGCAAAACTTAGGTTAAGGAGAGCTTATCAGAGCCGGAGGCGGGGTTTGAATTGTCGGAGGCGATTCTTTCACTTTAATGGCGAGCGCAAGAATGATTGTGGCGAAAATATTTCCGAATATCAGGGAGACAGGGCCGATGACATTGCCTTGCGCGCCGGCGTTAAACGCGAAAAAAGCCGAACTTACAACGGCTCCGAGATAGACCCCCTGTCCGGCTATGACGGCGATTGGCTTTTTAAAGTATGCCGCCCATCCCTCGACATATGAGCGGATTGCTATGAATACGGGAATAAGAGTCATGTACAGAGCGGATTGGACGATGTATCGAATGCTCTCCGGCGGTATTTTCTGAAGTTCGCAATAGTACCATCGAGACAGTCCGGGCAGGATGAACAGGAGCGGAATGAGTCCGGCGGCAAGTCCGGTGGCAACAGTGAAAATAAAAAGTTTTGTGTTTCTCGCATTTGGATGTCCGAAGGTCATGACGGTCGCCTGTATCCTCGTCGCCGCGAACGCGAAAGGATTCATCAGTCCCATGGTCGAGTAATATACCGGCAACATTATTTCCGGATTGGCGGCCCTTGCCGCGAAGCCTGCTATTATGTATGACGAAAAGGCGACAAGAACCTTTCCGGATGAGAAGCTCATCGTGAAAAGAGTCATTTCTGAAATGGAGGCTGATTTTCCTTCCTTCTTTCGGATTTCCTCGATATGCGGTTTTGCCAGCCAGTTCATTGCGATGACTTCGAAAACGATGGGGATCGTTTGGCATACCACCGCCCAGAAAATTCCAACGAGTCCGGTGTAGCTGAATATTATGGAAAGAAGCAGTGTCAGAATTATTCTTCCGAGCGTCGCGCTGTAGGCAAGGCCGGTCATTTTTTTATTAAAAAGAACCACCATCGCGGTATTTCGCGCGTTGAAAAGGGCGGGGTAGGGGAGCGATAAGACGAAGGCCAGAAAAGTGGGATCGAGGAGATCCTGATTAAGCCCCATCAGCGATTGAAATATTATTTTTGAAAAAAAGCCCGTGCAGAAAAGTATATGCAAAAACACGATTAAAGCTGTAAATCGGAAATTCAGAATTCTAAATCGTTCAAGCCCCTCTCTGTTGACGCAGAAAACCATGCCGGATGTCAGGAGTCCGGCGCAGATGGTCATAAGGAAGAAAAGGACAATGTGGGCCTGTGCCAGAGCGGCCACGTTTAGCGAACCGCTGTCGCCCCTCGCCGCGACTATTGCCACCAACGGATATGTGAAGGATTGAGATATGGCTTGGAGCGCAAGCGGGAGATAAAAAGAGAAAAGTCCGGAATAGGAACATGTCTCAATATTTTGGTTTTCGTGTTTTATTTTTTTCATTTTCCGATAAACAAGAATTTTTTTCTTGAATTATAATACGGCAAGGTTTATTTTAAAGGACAATTTTATAAAAGAGCCAATTGCAAAACTCAAAAAAACAAGAAAAAAAGGAGAAAGTTATGTCTGCAAAAGTTAATCCGGATGTGTGCACCGGATGCGAAGCCTGCGTGGAATCTTGCCCTGTCGAGGCTATCAAAATGGCAGGGGAGAAGGCGGAGATCGGAGACGAATGCATTGACTGCGGAGTCTGCGTGAGCGAGTGCCCGGTTGAAGCAATCAAGATGGAATAGAATGCTAAGTCAATTGGGAAGTTCTAAAGTTCGGAAGTGAAAAAAGTAGAAGGGAAAAAGGGGGAAGGCTAAAGACTGAAGGGAGAAGGAGAAAGTAGAAGAGTTTTCTAAATTCTAAATTCTAAATTTTCGTGTGTCCCTTGCGTCCCTTGTGTCCCTTGTGTCCCTTATGTCTCTGTGTCTCTGCGATGAAGAATTTTGAAATCGGCAATCTGAAATAAAGAAATAAAACTCTGCGGGCGGAGTTTATCCCGATCCTCAAAGCGTCGGGATGTCTCTGCGGTGAAGAGCAGAATTAGGAATTACGAAT
>JAGVIF010000377.1 GCA_020056205.1 Lentisphaeria bacterium
AGAGATATTCGCCTGAAATATCCGCTATAAGAAGCGAGACGGCTTTCCTCAACCACATGATAACGGTTTTTGATTTTGTGCAGAGCGCCGAAAAACTTGTTTCCGAAAACAAATACGAATTGGCCTTGCACAGGATATACAGCGCCAAGGCTAGGTGCTGGAAAGGCGGTCAATTTGAAGACCTGAAAGAAAGGATATCAAAACTCCAGGATAAAAGCATCTCCGCAATCAGAGCAAACTTGAAGCCGTCATCATCTTTCGCCCCTTTCTATCAATGGGAAAAGGAAAGGCAGGGCGCAGGAACTGTCTTTATCGCCGGCATTTCTAACAATCAGAGTTTGTCGGAGGTTGCCCTGAAAAGCCCTGCTTTTCTTTCATCTCTTGAAATGGCTACTAAATTAAGCTGCGGGGATTGGGCCGGAGCGGCGGAGATAAATGACGCTAAACCAGCCGATATAAATAGAATAATGGCAATGGCGCGTGGTGGAGCCTCCTTGTGGCTTCCTTCGATAGCATTTTCCAGGTCTTTCTACGGCAATCGCTTCGCAATAAGTTCAGACACCCAGTCGGGATCAAGCGCTTTGCTCGACAATCTTTATAGAAGATTCCAGAAATCTTCTCCGAGTCCAAGAGTTTCAATCATAACGGCCTTCCTGGCGGCGGAAGACGCTCTCTCTCTAGGAAATTTTGTCAGAGCTTCCGATATAATCTCGTCTTATGAATTTAAATCTGAACCGAAATATATGATAGACGAGGCGGGTCTCGCCCTTCTCGCCATTTATGCCGCGATCAACGGGAGAGAAAATTTTGACGAAATCAAAGAAATGGCGGACGCGCTAAAACAATATTCAGGCGCGGAAGAACTTTCTGAAGACATTTTCTGGGTGAAGAGCGCTTTATCCCTGCTTGCAGGCCCGAAAAATTTTTCAGATGAAGAATTGAAACGCATGAGCGAATCAAACCCCTTCTACGGAGATATATGTTCAAGAATAATGCTCTCCGCTCTCTCTCTTTCCGCCCTTTCAGAACGCCATTGCCCGGATTCCGCGAAAATAGCCGAAATAATATCGTCAAAAACGTGGGGACTGACGGCTCAAAGCCAGACATTCAGGAATCTTTCGTATTTCAGGCTTGCCGTCAACTCGAATAATATTCATTCGTTTAGGCGGGAGTCCGAAAGAATTCTCGCCGAGCCGCGAATCCCGGCGATTCCGTCATATCCGGCTCTCTCAATGTTCGCGCTTGCCTCCGCGTCGCAATCCGGCCTGATTGGCAGGGGTGATGTGCCGGAAATCCTCGTCCGAAGATTCGAAGATTCTCCATGCGCATCATTTTCTGATTCCGAAGTGGCAAGAAAGGCCATGGATGGCGATTACCAGGAGAAGATTGCCGCAATTTGCTCAAAAGGAATGATAGAAAATGCCTTTAACGCCGCTATCTTCTTCCTGCTTTGCTCGGACAAGGCCGGCGAAGACGCGCTGGCGATGGTTAGAACCCTGAACGAAAACGAATCTTTCCTCAACGCGGAGCAAAAATATTTATTAAAAAATGTCTGGCTGATGATAAGTGAAAAATAACAAAAAAAAAACAACAAGAATCCTGATAGTGGACGATGAACTGACGATAGTCGAAGTCCTGAAAAAACTTCTTGCCAGGCACGGCCACGATGTCGAAACCGCCCTCAACGGCAATGACGCGCTCGCAAAACTCAAAGAAGGCGTATACGACCTTATGATAACCGATGTCAGGCTTCCCGGTATTGACGGCATTTCTCTTCTTAAACGGGCCAAGGAGCTGCAGTCGCATATGGCTGTGATTGTCATAACGGCCTACGCGGAAGTTGACGACGCGGTAAAAGCAATGCAAATTGGGGCGTTCAATTATATTCAAAAACCGTTCAAGTTTGATGAACTCGTTCTCACTATTGACAGGGCGCTGAACTACGAACTCACGCTCGCTGAAAACGAAGTCCTTAAAAAAAGCATATCCGCGAAATACCATTTTGGGTTTTTAGTCGGAGATAGCGCCCCAATGCTCGAATTGTACAGGCTCATCGAGAAAATAGCCAAAACCAACAGCACTGCTCTTATACTGGGGGACAGCGGAACCGGCAAGGAGCTTGTGGCCAGAGCGCTCCACGACTCAAGCCCAAGACACAATAGGGAGTTTGTTATTATAAATTGCGCGGCCATGCCGGAGCCTCTCCTCGAATCGGAACTGTTTGGATACGTCAAAGGGGCGTTTACCGGCGCTGTCGGCAATAAAACAGGGCTCTTCGAAATAGCGCACGGCGGAACGATCTTCCTCGACGAAATCAGCGCCATGCCCCTCGGAATGCAGGCAAAACTGCTCAGAACCCTTCAGGAAAAAGAAATAAGAAGGGTTGGCGGCACACAGAACATCTCCGTTGATATAAGGGTGATAGCGGCATCCAATGAAGACCTTGAGGCGAAAGTCAAAATAGGCGGATTCAGAGAAGACCTCTATTACAGGCTCAGCGTCATCCCGATCAAAATTGCGCCGTTGCGGGAACGCGTTGAAGACATCCCGCTACTGGTTTCCCATTTTCTGAAGATTTTTGAAAAAGAAAATAAAAGGAAAATTCAGATAGAGCCCGGCACAGTGTCTTCAATGAAAACTTACTCGTGGCCCGGCAATGTCAGAGAACTCGAAAATCTTATCAAGAGGCTTGCCACCCTTTGCGACGACAACTTCATCAGACAGGACAGCCTGCCAAGCCAGTTCCTTAAAAATAAAAAAACCAAATCGGAAAAAAGAGTGCCGCCCCTTGAAGAGTTTCTCGAAACGCAGGAACTGTCGTATATGAACGAAGTCCTTAAACAATGCGGAGGGGACTACTTAAAAGCGTCCAAAATAATCGGAAAGAAACCATCCGAAATAAAAAGAAAAATAGAACGTAAAACAAAACAAAAAAATAAAGGAAAAAAATCATGAAAAGAACCCAATTCGCTATATGGGCATTTCTCGGAATCATCCTGCTTTCAGGATGTGAATTGTTGAACCCAAAATCAAAAAAAACCGAATTTACTATCGCCATACACGAGATAGTAAAATATCCGCGGGCTTCACATATTGAAAAGGAGATTCCAACTATAACAGGACAAAATATATGGATAAGCACAACCCCATACCTCTTCTCAAACAGCATCGAGAAAATTGAATGCGTGCCTAACAAGGAAGATATAAATTTTTCGGACCTGAAGTTGAAACTGAACAGGCGCGGAAGCCTGATATGGATGCAGTTGAGCGTTGAAAGAAGCCACCGCGACCTAGCATTTGTCGTTGACGGACTCTTTTACCGCAAGGTCGTACCGGAAACTATTACAACCGAAAAAGACGAATTTGTGCTGCTCAATGTAAAATTGGACAACACTACGGCGAATGCCATAGCGGCAGCCTCGGAGGACAATTATTACTTTTTCAATCCGGACGAGAAAAAAAGCCCGTTCTGAGGGCGCTTAAAAAGGCTCTTTCTTAAATCGGGCGGGTCGTCCGATTCGAAAGATTGAGAGTGTCAAAGTGTCAAAGTGTCAAAGTGTCAGAGTGTCAGAGTGTCAGAGTGTCAGAGTGTCAGAACGCCAATGATTGGGTGACTGGGAGATTGGGTGATTGAATGATTGCACGGTTAAAAAATCCGCAAATCACTAAATCTTAAAATCACCAAATCACCAAATCACCAAATCAAAAAATGCCCTGCGACATCTCCGCGATTGAAAAAATCATTTACGAAGTCTCCGACGGGGAAGACGAGGCGCTCCTTAAAAAGATATCCGGGGCATTTAAAACCTTCTCCGCAGAACAAAAAAATCAAATCATCCCGCATATAAATCTCCTCCTTGACTCGTGGGGAGATTCTGTTGAAAAATCGCGGCGCAAAACTTCTTTTTGTCTCGATATCGCGGACTCTTCCACCCGGCCCGTGTCCGACTCGCTCAGAGCCGCTCTCATATTCGCGGCCAGACATTGCACCCCTTCGTTTCTCGCCAAAGCCGAATCGTTAAGACTCTCAGGGGCAAGAGAAAATAATATTCCTCTCCCGCAAATAGTCGGAAAAATACAAAAAATCTCCTTTCTCGACGAAAAACTGATCGTCTATCTTTTGACCAACAACGAATGGTTTCAGAAACTTGATATTGACCCGATAACGCATTCTGTATCATTGAAAAATCTGTTCAATGACGCAAGAAAAAATATCTCCCTTGACACTTTCATAAGCGACTCCGTTTTTTTTCGCTCCGAAGACGAATATCTTAAAAATATCCTCAATTTGAAAATGTTTCCGCCTTTCTCCGAATGGCTTAA
>JAGVIF010000071.1 GCA_020056205.1 Lentisphaeria bacterium
CTGGCGCTTGCCGGAAACCTCTACTCGGAGACGGTTGAGAAAAATTCGGATGAAGACGGATACGCCTCCATCTACAAGTTGATGTTTGTGATAAACAGGGTCAGAAAAGACTACGTGGATTCCGACAAGGTTACCTATAAGAACATAATCCGCGGCGCCCTCAAAGGGATACTTAATGAACTCGATCCGTACTGCTCATATATGGAGCCGGACTCATTTAAAAATATGGTTGAAGAGACGGAGGGCAAAGATTTTAGCGGAATCGGAATGATGGTTACGTACAGGGACGGAGTTCTGGTGGTGATTGCGCCGATGGAGGACACGCCCTCCTTTAAGGCCGGAATCAAGCCCGGCGATGTCATAATCGCAATAGACGAAAAACAGACGGCATCCATGAACCTCGACGAGTGCGTGAAAATGCTCAGGGGCGAACCAGGCACATCAGTCAAGCTTGAGATATTGAGGGAGGGGCAAGACGATGGCATTGAGATAAACGTTGTCCGTGAAAACATAGAGGTTTCAACCGTAAAAAGAGGGAAAACGATTGAAGACGGAATAGGCTACGTGAGGATTACCCAGTTCAATGTTCCGACCGCGCCGAAACTCGATGAACTTCTCGCTGAACTAAAAAAAGAGGGGATGAAAGCTCTGGTTATAGACCTGAGAGGAAATCCGGGCGGCCTTTTAACCTCGTCTGTGGAAGTATGCAGCAGATTCATAGAGACGGGCAAACTTGTGGTCAGCACCGAAGGCAGGGACGCGGGATTGAAAAACGAATTCAAGGCCTTACACTGCAGAAAATATCTTGACGGCGATGATGACGACGCGCTTCCGATCGCTATCCTGATAGATGAGCACTCAGCCAGCGCCTCTGAAATTGTAGCCGGATGCCTCAAAGACTACAAGAGGGCAGTCCTCATAGGAAAAAAAACATTTGGAAAAGGTTCCGTTCAGACTATCATGCCCCTTCCGGAAGACGGGGGAGCGATAAGGCTCACCACCGCTAAATACTACACTCCCAATAAGTTACAAATTCACGGGTATGGAATAGAACCCGACATAGCGGCGCCGATTTCTCCCGAAGACAGGAATAAAATCTACACGCAGAGGATTGCCTATCCGGGAATCGTCAAGCCGGAAATGCGCGGGGCGATTGCCGACGTTCAACTTCAGCGGGCGATCGAAATTCTCAAAGGCGTTCGCATTTATAAGACCGCAAAAACAGCGGAATAGCGGAACTTGAAATTGCGGTTGACAACCCTGAAATGCTTATTATAAACGCATTCTCTTCGGACGAAAGAGGAAGTGTGAAGGAAAACTCCGTCGCCGCCATTATCATATTCCAGAAAACAAACAATTGAGTGTTTTATTGATGAGTAAATATTCACCGAACCCCGCCTGACTGTGCGTGTCCGCCTGACTGCGAGCATCCTCGCTCAGGCAGGCACGCAGACAGGTCCTTTCGCTGAATATTTACGAGCAGCAACTACAACCGGCGCCTCTCCCCGAGTACCGTTGGTCTCGGTATCTTCGACTTGGTGGCGCACCTACGCCGCACTGCTCTCAAACGCAAA
This sequence comes from Lentisphaeria bacterium, assembly GCA_020056205.1. Lineage (GTDB taxonomy): Bacteria > Verrucomicrobiota > Lentisphaeria > Victivallales > GWF2-50-93 > JAGVIF01. Next base: position 1,575 of record JAGVIF010000071.1, read on the forward strand.
AATTGTAGGTTAAGAAAAAAAATGAAAGCAAAAAATCTAATTATTATAACATGCGACGAATTGCGGGGGGATGTTCCCGGATTCATGGGAAATCCAAACTGTCGAACACCGAATATGGACGGCTTTGCCGCAAATAGCGTGACTTTCAGCAAGCATTTTGCGGTTCATGGCAAGTGCGTGCCGTCGCGCATCTCGATGATGACCGGACGTTATCCGCACACAGAGGGTTTTCGCACCATACATCAACATCTGCAGGCTGATCAGCCGAATCTTGCCGGCAAACTGAAACAGTTCGGCTACGAAACGGCAGTTTTCGGATTGAATCATGTATGGGAAAATTTTTACGGAAGTAATGAGAAATCATCAGGTTACGTGGATTATCATTCATTCACCAAGGGATATTTTGATTTCATTAACGAAAGAAAATGGCCTGTGGCACAACCCGGAGTGAACAGCGCGAAGGTTCTTGAACTCGAGGACGGCTACCATTACTGCGGACGCATTGAGGGGGCGTTGGCTGGGCACAGCGACGCCAACCGCGCGGAACAGGCGGTTCATTACCTGACTAAAGTCCGTGATAGCGGCAAGCCCTTCTATATGCAGTTGAATCTGAGCAGTCCGCATCCTCCGTATGCCGTGGAAGAACCGTATTTCTCTATGTATGACAGAAAGAAAATAAAGGCATGGCCGCACGATTTGCCCGAGGGAGCGCCTCTTCATCTGCGCAAGATGCGCGAGATTCGCACCGGACTTGGCACCTGTGAGATGCATCTTCGCGAACTGCAGGCAGTATATTACGGAATGGTTACGAAAGCGGACTCTCTCGTTGGAAAGACGCTTGAAACTGTTAAAAAAGAGGGATTGCTCGATGATTCAATTGTGATATTCACA
>JAGVIF010000245.1 GCA_020056205.1 Lentisphaeria bacterium
ACGACGATACTTCAGTATCGCCTTATTTCAGCCAAGTCAAATCCGCATCAAAAATAGCCATAATTTTACCACACGTATTTATGTTACGGAACACTAGACCCGAATGGCGCTGTGGGACTCGGAATTTACTAATTTACCGTTTTCCCCCTTCTCCTTTGAAACTGCCGCACAAGTAGGTCAGCGCTTTTCTTGTCCTGAGCCTGTCGAAGGAAGCCTGACCACGTTTTTATTTGGACGGTCGAGGTAATTGCAAAACTTCTGATCTCGGTCGCGGCGAGCGCGACCCTCCATATATAATTTCCTCATCCTGTCCAATGTCGCTTCCGATTGTGGTGGGAGAAAAAGCGTTTATAAGCGGTATATTGCGCAAAGTGAAATTCGACAACTTTGGACAGATGGTAAGATGACACAGTCAATTCAGGATAAGAAAGCGGAGATTGAATTCTTCAACAACTTTTCGGGTCCGCAGGGATACGATGTGTTCGATGAGGAAAGCAAGAACAGGCTCGTAAACGAATGCCTGAAAGTTCTGTCTTCAGTAAAGAAGCCTTGGCACGGCGCACATTTCGCAGATCTCGGATGCGGCTCAGGTGTGTTCACGAACATCCTTAAGCAGAAAGGATTCCGCGTGACCGGTCTTGATTTGAGCCGTACAATCCTTGAGGCGGGAAGGAAGAGCCATGATTTCGACTTAGTGAACGGTGATGTGGAATTTCTACCGCTTAGGGACTCAAGCATTGATTTTATCTTGTTCAGCGGTATGCTACACCATCTTCCGGACAAGGAGCTGTGCGCAGCCGAGGCATTCAGAGCGCTCAAGCCGGGAGGCGCATTTGTTGCCTTTGATCCGAACAAACAGAACCCGTTCATGTGGCTCTACAGGGACATCAGCTCCCCGCTCCACAGTCAAAAGGGCGTGACTAAGAACGAGCGCCCTATCAGCGCTGCGGAGGTCGAGGCGGTCTTCGGCAGACATGGATTCAAGATGAAGATAGATTATCTGTCCGGACTTCATTACAAGGCCATCGCAAGTTCTCTGTTAAGACCTTTGCTTCCTTTGTATAATATGCTTGATGCTATTGTATTTAATTCACAATTTATGGAAAAGCGCAGGTCTTTCATCATTACTGTAGGACAGAAACCGGAATAACTCTATGGTAGCGCAAAAAGTTTTTCTTCCCTGTCAAGCTGTTTACAAGCAAGCCTGGGAGGAAAAAGCCTCCGATAATTCCCAGGAAAAGCATGATTGACGGCATGGGATCCCCTTGATCTTGATGATCAACAGGTAATATTAAAGTGTTTTTTTGTGTTTTCTATGCTTGATTCGGTTTTTTTTGAAATTAGACAGGGCAATTAATCAATGAGAAAATCTTGTCATAATTGAAAACAAACGGGAAGAGGATAATTGTATTGGATGAAAAATTCAAGTTTCATCATCAGTAAATATTGCTTTGTATCCTTGGCGCTCATTTCTGTTTTCATAACGGGCTTCCTGCATTTCTATGAACTCGGTAATATTCCCGCCGGAATGCACGTTGATGAGAGTTCTGTAGCTTACAATTCGTATTGTATCGTCCGCGCCGGCGCCGACGAGCATGGCAATGCTTACCCGCTGTTCTTCAAGTGTTTTGGCAACTATCAGGATCCTGTCATGCCTTATTTTTCCGCCCCCATGGTAATGATGTTCGGGCTCGAGAAGTGGGCTGTCAGATTCCCAGCCTCCTTATTCCACATCCTTGCCGCGCTGGCTTTTTATTTTCTCGCATATTTGTACACCAGGAACAAATGGATATCTCTCGCAGGCGCTTTTGTCTTTTCAATACTCCCGTGGATATTTCCTTTAAGCAGAACGGCCATAGGCGGATATGCGCCTATGCTTCTTGGAATCGCCGGCGGTTGTTATTTCCTGTTTTCCGCGATAGGAAAAAAGTCGCGTTTGCGCGCCGTCCTGGCCGGTTTATTTTGGGCGTTTGCAATGTATTCGCATCATCCTGGGAGACCTATGTCTGCAGTCGCCTTGATATGTTTTGTCCTTTCATTGAATATGCTGATTATAAAGAGGTGGAAAATCTTCGCAGCATTTGTCGTCTGCTATGTCTTTTCTCTTTTGCCGTTAATTATTTCTGTCCTGATGAATCCTCAAACTCTTACCGGCAGATTCAATGCCATAAGTGTCTGGCGCGACAACCCCGGATTCCCTGAAACATGTGCAAGGATAATTGAAAGGTATCTGGAATATTTCGGGCCCCAGTTCCTTTTCATATCCGGAGACTCAAATTATACCCATAGTACTCAGACCAGCGGGGTACTATTCCTCTTCATGCTCCCATTCATCATATTCGGCATCTACGCGGCTTTGAAATATTTCAGGAATAACCCGTACTACAGGTTCCTTCTCCTTGTCCTCCTCACATACCCATTTGCGGCCATGCTCACGATCGTACACAGACATGGTTCGTCCTGCATGAATGGCTCGATATATTGGGCGCTTGTCGCCGCGCTCGGCGCAAAATATATCATTGGGAAGAAAAAATACCGTCTCGCGGTATTCATACCTGTTATTATCCTCGCAGGATATGAAATACCCACTTATTACTATAACTATTTCAGCAAGTACAAGGAAAGTTCGCGGTGGATTTTCAGTGCGAATGTCGTGGAGGCTATTGACGATGCGCTCAGACAGAGGAAGCCGGGAGAAACCCTCTACATATCAAAATATATTTTCTTCCCTGAGAAGATGCAACCCGGATTCAAGCCTGAGTTCTATACCAACATCCTTTTCCTTGCAAAAGTAAAACCGGAGATATACATAGAAAGAAAAGAAATCCCGCCGGAAGATGTCTGCCTGTATGATGGGAATATAAAGAAGACAGGGATATTCCTTCGTCTGGACGCGCTGCTGCTGACGGACAAGGAAAACAAGATCGTCCCGGTCAGGGACTACGAGAAAATCCCTGAAAAAGCTGTTTTGATCAAGAGAATCCCCACTCCATCCGGCATAAATTTTGAAATTTACAGAGTTGAAAAATGAGGGCTGAAAATAAAAAATATCTCATGCTTGCGGCAGTCTCTTTCTATTTTCTTGCCGGTAAATACGCGGGGAACAGGTGGATATACCTCGGCGGAGCATTTATCTTTTCAATTCTTCCATGGGTTTTTCCTTTGAGCCGGACAGGAATCGGAGGATATATGCCGATTAGCCCGCTTTCCGCGCGAAAAACGGGCTGGTACCTGTAACTCAAATATATTCAGACAAGATTGCGATAATTCCGGACGCCGGGGCGTGTTTCGAAAACCCAATGCCGCGTTGATTTTCCCAGGCAAAAACCAAGATTTTCCATCCGCTCGGATATTTCTATTGGAACGAAATTTCAAAAAATAGCTTTTTGTGGATGAACTCTAAATATTCACCGAAAGTACCTGTCTGCGTGCCTGCCTGAGCGAGGACGCTCGCAGTCAGGCGGACACCTGCCTACCGCCCCAGCGGGGGCAGGCAGGCGCACAGGCAGGCAGGGTTCGGCGAATATTTACGAATCGCCTCGCATTCTGTTTTTTTTACGCTATCTTACTACGCATAAATTCTATATACATTTAACCATGAAAGATTTAATTATCGCCGGGCAAAAATTCGGGAGCAGGCTTTTTCTCGGAACGGGAAAGTTTTCATCATCCCAAATCATGAGGAAATCCGTGATTGTTTCCGGAACTGAACTGGTCACCGTAGCCCTGAAAAGGATTGATCCGGGAGCAAAAGACGACGGCATTTTATCATGTATTCCCAAGGGGATCAGAGTGATGATAAATACAGCCGGAGCGCGCAACGCCAAAGAAGCGGTGAGAATTGCGGAATTCGCAGGTTCGGCCGGATTTGACTGGATAAAACTCGAGATACATCCGGATCAGGAATATCTTCTGCCCGACCCGGTCGAGACTCTTGCGGCGGCGGAGCTTCTTGTAAAAAACGGCTTTAAAGTTCTCCCGTATATCAATGCCGATCCTGTTCTTGCAAAGCGCCTTGAAGATGCCGGAGTACACGCCGTAATGCCGCTCGGTTCTCCGATCGGAAGCAATCAGGGGCTTAAAACAGAGCTCATGCTTAAAATAATAATCGAACAGTGCTCGATCCCCGTGGTTGTGGACGCCGGAATCGGACTTCCTTCGCACGCATCCGCCGCCATCGAAATGGGGGCGTCCGCTGTTCTTGTGAATACAGCGATAGCGTCTTCCGATAATCCCGTTCTGATGGCGGAGGCGTTCGCCTGCGCCGTCAAGGCGGCGGAAATGGCGATTAAAGCGGTTCCTCCGCTTGCCGGATATAAGGCGCTGGCGACTTCGCCTCTTAATATATTTTAATGAAAACTTTAACCGATCTGATTGATGGCGTCTCTGATGAAAAACTAAAAAGTTTTTATGAAACTTGCCCGACAAATGATGTTGGAAATGTCCTCGCGGGGAACTATCGCGGCGCAAGAGCGATCCCCTTTCTTATTTCTCCGGCAAGCATGAATCTTGTTGACGAGATAAGGCGCAAGGCAAATGTCCTCAGAAAGATGCATTTCGGAAAAACTGTGAAACTCTATGCCCCGTTGTATATCTCGAACTATTGCGTTAATAACTGCAAATACTGCGGGTTCAGAGCCGGCAATGCGCAGGCGCGGCGCCGTTTGACTCCGATAGAGATAGAGGCTGAGGCCAAGTCTCTTAAAAATTCAAAACTTGATTCCGTGCTTGTCGTATGCGGAGAGGATCCGGAATATCTCACCGTTGATTTTATTGAAGAGACAATAAAAATTTTAAAAAAATTCTTTTCCTCCATATCTCTTGAAATATTTCCGCTTGATACCGCCGCCTACGAGCGTCTTGTCAAAGCAGGCGCAAGCGGACTGCTCATCTACCAGGAAACTTATGACCGCAAACTGTACGATTCACTGCATAGCGGCCCTAAAAAGGACTTCACCTTCCGCCTTGAAAGCGCTTCCCGCGCCGCTGAAGCAGGTTTCCACAAAATCGGACTTGGAGTTCTTCTCGGACTTAAAAACTGGATTTATGATGCCGCAGCCATGGCAGTTCACGCCGAATGGCTGGGAAAAAAATTCTGGAAAACGGCAATACAGTTTTCCTTTCCGCGAATTAGAGAGACCGGAACGGATTTCAAAACACCCAACCCTGTGGGCGAGGATGAACTTGAACGAATGATGCTTGCATTCAGAATAGCTTTCCCCGCCGCGGAAATCAGCATTTCCACAAGGGAAAACCGCGAATTTCGCGACAGCGTTGTGTCTTCCTGCGCGACAATGATGAGCGCGGCGTCAAAGGTGACACCGGGCGCATATTCCGGGCTGTCGGACAACGAACTCGGACAGTTTGAGATAAGAGACACAAGAGAGGTTTCGGATATTTGTTCAAATCTGAAAAATTCCGGCCTTGATCCGGTAATGAAAGACTGGGACATAGCTCTGAATCCGTGACGGATTTAACCTAAATTATTTATAACATATTGATAATCAAACAATAAACTCATTTCTTTGGATGAAAATTAAATTCAACGGACAGAAAAAAAATATCAACGACGGCGCCAGCATTGAAACTGCGATAAACGAGGCGGGGCTATGCAAGGACAGGGTCGTTGTCTCCGTGAACGATAAAGTGATTGAGAAAAGACGTTTCAGTGAAACGATTTTAAACGACGGCGACGTGATTGAAGTATTGTCATTTGTCGGAGGGGGATAAGATGGAGACATCCGGCATTGTTTCCGATAGTGATTTTTTTTCGGCCAATCCGCCCGGAATCACTGATATTCTTAAAACAAAAACAGTATTCATCGCGGGGGCCGGAGGACTTGGCTCAAATCTTGCGGCTATACTCGCGAGAGCGGGTGTCATAAATTTTCATATCGCCGATTTCGATATAGTTTCGGCGTCAAATATCAACCGCCAAAATTATTACAGGGATCAGATCGGGATGATGAAAGTTTCAGCGCTGAAGGAAAACCTCTCGCGCATAAACCCGAAAATCAATCTGACTACGATAACAGAAAAACTCTCACACGAAAATTACAGCCTCTGCATTCCTGAAGACGCTGATATTATTTTTGAGTGTTTTGACAACGCCGCGGAAAAGGCAAGACTTTCCGAATTTTGGGCGCTGAACAGAAAAAATATCCCTCTTATCGCCGTGTCGGGACTGGCAGGAGTCGGACAGTCCGACAATATCCGCGCAAAAAAAGGAAAGATAAGAGGAATGTGGATAATCGGCGATGAAAAAACGGAGATGAATTCTGAAAACGGAACAATATCATCCCGCGTCATGCTCGCTGCATCTCTTCAGGCGCACCTCGGAATCAGAATGCTTATCGGGATGAAACCGGAAGATAAAGGACATAAAGAATAAAGAAAGCGTTCACCGTTCAGCGTTCACCGTTCAGGGTTCAGAATAAATGAAGACGCGAGCAAAAAAAAATTAGAAAGTAGCGTCCTACTGCGCTTTGCGCAGTTTTATCAATAAGAAACTGCCAAGAAAGAGACACGCTAAAGTCGAAGA
>JAGVIF010000471.1 GCA_020056205.1 Lentisphaeria bacterium
AATAAAAACGCTGTCAACCTAAGTTTTGCGGTTCAATCAGCCGATTGAACCGCAAAACTTAGGTCAGTGAATATTTGCTATTAGTTTCAGCAGTTCGTCTTTTTCCCGGATCATTTTTTCTTCGCTTTTGGCTTCGACTATCAGGCGCAGTAAAGGTTCGGTGTTTGATGCTCTGACGTTGAACCACCAGTCCGGATATTCCACGGAAATGCCGTCAAGCTCGAATTGTCTCCCGTCAGAATATTTCTCTTTAATATTTTTCAAAATTGTTTTAATATCGGACACTTTGGAATTTATTTCTCCGCTTGAGAAATATTTTTTCAAAGGAGCTACAAGCCCGCTCACTTTTTTGCCTGTCTTGCAAATCAGATTGGCGAGCATGATGAACGCCATTCCCTGCGATTCTGTCGTATAATTTTCCCTGAAATAGTAATGGCCTGAGAGTTCGCCGGCGAAAACCGCTCCGCATTCGCGCATCTGCGCCTTTATAAAAGCGTGCCCTACCCTGCTCATTATCGCCTTGCCGCCGTTTTTCTCTATGCATTCCTTCACCGCCCAACTGCTTCTAAGGTCGTAAAGTATGGTCGCAGGCCCTCTTGAAAGTATGTCCTGCGCGATGAGGGCGGTAAATATGTCCATCGGTATTATTTCTCCCTTCTCATCTACAAAGCCGCAACGGTCGGCGTCACCATCGAATCCGGCTCCGAAATCGGCTCCGCATTCACGCACTTTTTCCCTCAACACGTCGAGTGTTTCCGTTTTCAGGGGATTGGCCTCATGGCTCGGGAAATTTCCGTCAAGTTCCTCGTAAAGCGGAATTATTTCGAACAAGTTCCTGATACCCGCGATCTCGAATGAGCCCATGGCATTGGCGAAATCCACGACCACCTTGAGTTTTCTGTCAAGCCTAGCGAATCCTCTAAGGTGTTCGCCGTATTCTCCTGATATATCGTATTTTGTGATTTTTCCTTTCTTCTCAACTTGTTTCCACTTGCCGTCTTGGACAAGTTTTTCTATGTCCGCGATACCAGTGGCTCCGCTTATCGGAACAGCCTGCGCTCCGCAGAGTTTAAATCCGTTCCATTCGGCATGATTGTGCGACGCTGTTATGATTATGCTCCCGTCCGCGCCGAGTTTTCCGTTTGCGTAATAAGACATTGGCGTTGAGCACATTCCGATGTCAATCACATCAGCCCCCTGTCCGGTAACGCCTTTCGCCAGCGCCTCAAAGATCGGTTTTGAGTGCGGCCTCATATCCCGTCCTATCACCACTTTTTTTGCCCCGATAAAGTCGGTGAACGCTCTCCCTATTTTTTCCGCCATTTCCTCGTTGAGTTGTTCCGGGTAGATGCCTCTTATGTCGTAAGCCTTGAATATTCCGCCCATTTCTCCTCCCGCTTTTTTTTGAATAATTTAATGAACTGCAATGCAGTTCACTAAATTATTCAAAATTTTTCTCTCCGACGCCATATTCGGCGCGCCACTCGAACAAAGACATTTGCCCGCCTTCGCTCTTATCATCATATTTTTTTCTTGTTCCGGAATATGGTTTATCGAATAATTCTTCGATATTCAATTCTTTTTTCTTTTGATACCAGGCGCTGTAAAGTTCGTCGAAAATTATAAAACTCCAGTTATCTTTAGAAAAGCTTTCGTAAAACATTGGCGATTTAAGTTTTTGCCTAAACTGATTTTCCCTGTCAGCCGGGAGCAACATAATCTTTTTCACTTCTTTTTCGACGTTTGAACCTCGCAGCAAGGCGCTTGTCATAGAAGTGGTGCATTCAACCTCGAATAGGAATTCAATTCTGTCATTTTTTATCCACAGAATATCAATGTCATCCACAATATCGGGATTCTGAATATTTTTCAGAGTTATCACCTTTGTATAATCCATATATTGTCCAAGTGTTCCGGCTTTGTTAATCAGTGGGGTGTTGATTTTGTGATTCTGCTCGTTTTTTCCCACGTAAATCTTGTAGCCATTCTTGATTCCCATTTCGGACAGCAACGCTATTATTGTGGAATGTTCTCTTTCGGATTCCTCCTTGCCAAAAGAAGGATTGAGCAGCCAATATCCGCCGCTTATTGGGTGAGCATAAGTTTCCAATGCGTCTTTGATGCTTGTCTGATCCGAGGTTAAGGAATTAGGGAATGCCATGCTGACAGCGTCCCATATATCGGTAAAAGTCGCCCTGCCTTTCTGCTGGAGTTTTAAAAGAACTGTTTTTTCAACGCGTTCTGAAAGCGGGATTTTTTCCAGATGAGGCACCATAGCGGGATTTTTAAACCACCATAATTTCCCGCTTGCCCCTCCTATTTTAGCGCCAATCAGCGTGAACTCTTTGTCAATATGCTTTTCCAGAACGTTTTTCACATCAAGGCCGGTGTGCAATTTCGAGAAATAACCTCTTTTCGCCAATTCAGGATCAATAGCATTTATGATAATTGTGTATGGTGTCGGCTCGCCGCGTTCGGCAAGAATGCTTACAGCCGTGTCTGTAACAATTTTCTCAAATCTCAATTCATCAATCTCTTCCGGGGAAATCTTTATGCCGCCGAGATCGGGTTTACGAAATCTTAAATAAAAATCGCCCTGGGCTGAGCCAAAAGGCTGGAGCAGTGATTTTGCCGAAGGTCTGGCGAGTTCCTGATGATGAATTTTTTCAAGTTCAAATCCGGTGAGAACTCCCGCCCTGATAGTTGCATTTCTTACCTTGAACGTCGGATTGTGGAATGTCAATGTCAAATATCTGTCCTGCCTCAATACGTCAAACATCCCCTCAAAACTATTCTTTAAAAGAGAATGATAAACTTCAAAGTCTTTATTTTGTCTATCATTATGAACGATTTCATTGAGCGCTATATTTTCAAGGTAGTTCTTATCCATTTTCAGCCATGCTATCCAGAGGAAAGACAATTCGCCGTATTGTATTGAGGAATCATACGGCGGGTCAGTGAAAATATAATCAATTATCTGCTTGTCCCCCAAATATTTTTTGATATCCTTTATGAGATCAAGGCAGGAACCGGTATAGATGAAAATATCCGAATCCTCTTTTACAAATTGTTTTAAAGAGGACGCAAATCGAACCTTTTGAAAATATCTGTTTGATTCCTCTTTTGCCTTGATCAGGCCTTGTTTTCCTATGACGGAGCTTTCAAATTTCAACCACACGTTCTGTTCCATAAATTCATTGGCATACCAGTAACTATGCTCTGTCCAAGCGGAACTCATAGGCCTGGTCGGCCTGACAGGTGTCATTCTCGAACACAAATGTACCATTGATGAAAAGGCAATTTTCAAGAAACTTTTTAAATCTTTATTTTCTTCTTTTTCAATCGCGCGCATTAAAATCGCAAGGGCATATAAATTTCTTTTTGTAAATAACTGATCCAATGATTCATATTGCTGTTTTTCCTTAAACGGCTTTCCCGTAATGTGATAAAGCCTGTTATCCGGATGCCATTCCTTAATTTTATGAGCCTGTATCCCTGATAATATATTTTTATCAAAAGCTGATAGTTTGCAATCTGTTCTTTCGTTATTGCCACAATTCGGACAGCTTTTATATCTTATGCTTTTACATACTTCTTGTTCCCATATTGCGCAATCGAAGGGAAACTCCGCTCCGCATTTTCCGCATTTGGTAAGATAGAGGTCATTAATTTTCTTCCTGGCATTTTTTTCTACTCGTTCATAAGCCTCGTGAAGTTTTGTTAAAGAGACGGGTTTTATTGTGAGCCTTGTCAGTTCTGTTGCGAGAGGTGAAATATCTGAAATTATCACCCGTCTTTTTCGCTTTAATGCTTCAATTGCGGAGACCCCGCTCCCCCCGAATGGATCAAAGACGATACCGCATTCAGGACAATATGTTTCGATAAATTTCCCGACAACATTCCATGTCTTCCTTGACCAGTACTTATGGAAATTATACATGGGCGTATGGGCTTCCGGAGGAATCTGGCGGTTGAGATGGTTGAAGTCATTTTTCACATCAGAAGGGACTTTCCTTGAAAACTCTTTTTTCATTTCAGTCCCCCCTTTCAATATGCCTGATAATTCGTTTTGTCAATTCAAAAACCGCCGCCACCTGAGTGGCTTTTACCGGACCGATTCCTTCCACTTCCATAAGATCACAGAGACGTTTGCCCGCAATATTGTAAACTGTCCCAAACTTGTCCAGCAGTTTCTCGCCGATTTCTTCAGCCGTAAGGTTTTTTGTCCCTGAATTGAAGATTATTGCAAGCAATTCCTTTTCCGAACACGCATCCGGCCCAACCCGCCTGAATTTCCCGCCCGGATGTTGATATTCTTTTTTCATACGGCAATCTCCCCGATAGACCACAATACATTGTGATTTTTACAAAAATACGCCGGCATAATTTTATGTCAAGCGCCAATAAAATGCGAATTAGTTTGTTTTTCCGCAAAAACATCTCATTGACAACTATTGGCTCATTTACTTTTTGAGCTTCTTCCGAAACGTTTTTCAAGTTCTCCGCGCGATATGTTTATCATTGTGGGGCGTCCGTGCGGACAGCAGAAAGGCATTTCACATTTTGCGAGAAGCCTGAGAAGATTCCTGATTTCAAGCGTCTGCAGTTTGTCATGGGCCTTCACCGCGCTTGAGCATGCCTCTCTGGCTATCGCGTTATAATTTATTTTTCCGCCTTTTGCCTCAAGCAAAAGATTTTCAACCATTTCGATGATGAAAGAAGCCGTATTTTCCTGCGGAAGGCTTGCGGGAATGGCATGAATCAGGGCTGTATTGCCTCCAAACTTTTCTATTTGAAATCCTGTTTTTAAAAATTCCTCCCTGTTCTTTTGTATGAATTCAAGCTCGGCGCCTGATAGTTCGATGGTTATCGGGATCAACAAGTCTTGGGACACCGCCCGGTTGTTCTTCACATCGCCCGTTATTTTTTCGAACATTATCCTTTCGTGCGCGGCGTGCTGATCTATTATAACAAGCCCGTCCGGAGAGGATGCGAGTATATAAGTATCATTCAGAGAACCAATTATATCAAAAACCGGAAAATCAACAGCTTGCTTTTCCGCCTCTGAATCCATTTCTTTTCCCTGATGTTCCTTTGCCCCTTCTCCGCTGTCCTTTTGAAATTCAGCGTCTTGAAAAATATCCGGCAGGCTTTTTCCCCTTCTTTCCTCCTCCTTCTTCGCCTGATCATAGCTTATTGTTGATGCGTCAAGAATATTCCTGAGAGAAATTTCCGGGCTTATATGGACCGTGGAATTCTGCGAATTTCGCAAAGTTTCGCGGATCGCTTTTTCCACAGCCGCCACAAAAAGCGGCGCCTCCCTGAAACGGACTTCCTTTTTTGCCGGATGGACATTTACATCCACCCTTGCCGGATCCGTTTTTATGAAAAGCATGACGGGAGGAAATCTTCCGTGCGGAACGATAGAGCCGTATCCGTTTTTTATCCCCGAATATATTACCGGCGAATCGGCAGGCCTGTCGTTGATAAATATTCTCTGCTCCTTTCTCGACGACCTGGTATTGCCGTGTTTGGCAACAAAACCTGAAATATTTATTCCGCTCTTGTTGAACTCGACCGGCAAAAGGTTTTCGACATAACTTTTCCCGAAAAAACTCCTTATGCGGGAAACGAGACTCCCTGATCCGGGCGAATTAAAAATCCGTCTTGCGTCAAATATCAGCTCGAACGACACGGACGGATTCGCGAGCGCGAGCGAATATACGGTTTCCGTTATGTGATTTTCCTCCGTCCCATCGCTCCTGAGAAATTTTTTTCTCGCCGGCACATTGAAAAGGAGATCGCGGACGCTTATCTCCGTTCCCTTCGCGCATCCTATCGGCTCGCAGCGCGAGACGCTTCCTCCTTCGACAAATATTTCGACACCCCCGCTCGCTCCCTCCGTTTTTGTCCTCATTCTGAACCTGGAAACAGAGATTATGCTCGGCAACGCCTCTCCCCTGAATCCGAAAGTAATTATTCTCGAGAGATCTTCGGCGGAGGTAATTTTGCTGGTGGCGTGCGGCTCTATGCTCAAAAGAGCGTCATCATAACTCATCCCGAGTCCGTTGTCCGACACCAATATCGCCCTCAGACCGGCGTTCTCCACCGCAATCTTTATCTCCGATGATTCGGCGTCTATCGAATTTTCAAGAAGCTCTTTGACCACGGAAGCCGGCCTTTCAACGACCTCGCCCGCAGCAATCTTGTTGCTTACATTGTCCGGAAGTATTCTTATCTTGTTCATCGTTTTTCATTTTCTTTGTCCGTCTTCCTGCTTGCCTCCCTGTCTTTTCTCGCCCTTTCGACTATCTCCTGAAATTCGGGCAGGGCGCGGACTTTGTCGAATACCGGATCAACCGAGTAGGACAGTATCCCATAGCCCATTAGTTTATAGGCGAGAAGAAGGTGTCTCGTTGAGTTCTGAACATCGCCCGCGGCCGCGTATATCGCGGAGATATTTATCTGGGCTTCGGCAAAATCCGGTTGTTTTTCTATCGCTTTTTGACAAAGGACTATCGCTTCGCTGTATTTTCCCTGCCTGGCGAGAGCTGAAGCCAGATGATTCATGGACGGCGCGTGATTTTCTTTTTCAATACTGACTAAGCGGAAAAAAAGTTCCTCCGCCTCTTTGTATCTCCCTGAACGATAAAATATTCCGCCGAGAAGAGATAGAGCGCTTTTGTTTAAAGGATCAAAAACAAGAACGGTTCGCAAAGAGTCCTCGGCGCCTTCTCTGTCATCAGCGGCGAGAAATTTTTGCGCATTTTCCACAAGAATCGAAATATCGGGGGAAAAATTTCCGGAATCCCGGCTTGACCTTGAAGGCGCCTGTTGTTTCTGAACAGGCTTTCGGCCGGAATCAAGACGAAGAAAACTTTTTTCAGCCGGATTTTCGTAATCAACCTGGGATGTCCCAGGCTTGGAATTTATCACGATGAATGTCAGAAGTATTATCACCGCGAAAGCGATTATCAGGGGGGCAAGAGATTTTTTCATTTTTTTTGCCTGCCGTCGGTTGTTTTATCAGGAATTTTTTATTTTCGACAATTCGCTTTCAAATCTTGAAATTTTATCTTCCAATTCAACTATCCTTTCCGAGAGTTGTCGGATTTTCTTGGGGGCGGCAAGCCTCTCCATGAATTCTCTCGGCGATTCGGCGGGAGTTCCCACCATAACCTGCCCCGGATAAATGTCTTTTATGACTCCGGACGCGCCAGCGACTTTCGCCCCGTCTCCGATATTCAAATGGCCGCTTATTCCGGCCTGAGCGGCAATAATTACCCCTCTGCCGATTTCAGCGCTTCCGGCTATTCCGCACTGCCCTATCAGCATGGAGTATTCTCCGACAACAACATTGTGGGCTATGTGGACCATGTTGTCCAACTTCACGCCTTTTTTTAAGATAGTCTTGCCGAAACGCGCGCGGTCTATCGCGCAATTGGCTCCTATCTCAACATCATCTCTGATTTCCACTGTCCCAACTTGCTCTATTTTTACTATTCCGCCAGGTCCGGCTTCAAAGCCGAAACCGTCGCTGCCTATCACAGCCCCGCTATGAATTATCACTCTGTCGCCGATCACGCAGCGTTCTCTTATCGAGACATTTGGATAAATCAGGCATGATTTCCCGACCGACGAGTTTTGCCCGATATAACACCCGGCCCCTATCACAGAACTATCTCCGACAACAACATTCTCGTCTATTACGGCGCACGCCCCTATGTGAACATTCGCGCCTATTTTAGCGGAGTCCGCCACCACGGCGGCAGGATGCGTGACGGGCGGATATTTTACCGGCGGCGGGGCAAAAACAGCTATCGCCTTTGAAAACGCGAGATTGGGATTATCACAAATTATAAATGTTTTTTCGGCAATTTTTCCGGCAAAATCTTTCCCAGTAATTATAAGAAGAGATTTGCTCGATAATATCTGCCCCGCATATTTTTTATTTGCGAGGAATGACAAATCCTCCGGACATGCCTCTTTCAAAGAAGCCAGGCCGCATATCTTGACATTCCCGTCCCCGAATACGCTTCCCCCCGTTATTTTTGCTATTTCAAATGCCGTGTAATATTTTTTCTCCATACAATTTTCCTTTTTTATAGCTGTGAACTCCAACAAATCACACAACTGAAGTTGTGAACTCCAACCCTATGATTTGGTGATATAGAGATTTAAAGATTTGGATATTTTTCATTCGACGTTGAATGTTCGATGTTCATTTTCCCTTTTCTATTTTACTTCCCATTTTTCACAACAGAGACACAAGGGACGTAAGGGACATAAGTGACACAGAGTTGTATTTATTTCTAATTTTAAAACTCCTGAACGCTGAACGCTGAACGCTATCAGTATGTTATGAATTATTTATGTCGAATCCGTCACGGATTCGGGTATTTATCCTTCTGATCCGGTTTTTCCGGCTCGGCTTTCTTTTCAGACCCGTTTATTTCCTCAAGTATCGCTTCGGTTATGTCTATCTCTTTTTTATTGAAAATCACCGATGACATATCGTTCAACGTTTTTCCCGACGTATCAAAGACGGCCAGATACCCTTTTTCGACCGCCTTTCTCTCTATGACCGCTTTTATCTCTTCGAGCAAAGAGGTTCTCATCTCGGCATATTTCGCCTTCAATTGGTCCTGTTTTTCAATGCTGTAGCTTTTTAACTCAGCCTCTTTCTCCTTGATCTGGCGGGCTTTGTCCTGTGCGGAAAGCCGCTTGTTTTCTCTCTCGACATCGCTGACGGCTATATTTTGCGAGGCGTCCCGCAAATCCCTGAATTCTTGCTGGAGCTTTACAAGAGATTCATTCAATTCCTCAGCGTATTTTTTAAAAATTTCAACCTGCTTCTTAAGATTTGCGTCAACAATCTTCGTCTTGTTATACTCTCCAAACAAACGATCCATATCCACCACCGCAATCGTATCTTCGGCCATTCCAAGTATAGACGACACACAGAGCGCTGCGGCAATAATAATTTTTCTCATTTTCCCAATCCCTTCCTTAATTAATTTGAATAAGACAAAATATAACTCCAAAATATGAGTTTAGCCAACATCTTGCGGAACTCGCATTTCACCTGTTCCTGAAACGCCCCATCAAGAACGTGGTGTCTGCGCCTAAGCCCCCCCGACCGGGGGGATCCGTTGAAAGTTGTCTTGATGGAAAAACCCACTGCCAGCCCCACTCAAGCCCGGCATGAGGCATTTTATGCTCCACCGATGGCGGCAACCAGACACCTGCCACATTAAAAGCCGCCAAATAAACATATCTTGACTTGATGTTTTCATGGCTTACGCATATCACTAATACGAATCAAGTCAGGCGATGAACGGAAATATTTTGAAAAATCCGCAGGAGCTCTTGAATTCCAACAAAACCCATTTAAACTATGAGACATTATCAATGGTTTTCAGACCATTCAAACGTAATGTCAAGTCCCGTTACGACTTGATGCTTGGCCGCCATCTTGAGACTAATAACTGTTAGGCATATCTACAATAGAAGAAAAAGATATAGGGGGTACATAAAAATGATTCAGATAAAAAATGTTTTTGGATTAGTGTTAAGTTCTATCATTATTGTCGCTGTCTTGACAGGATGTGCGGCTGTCCCACCTCTAAATACGAGTACAGGCAAGCCTGAAGCGGTTATCAATGGCGTATCAATAGACGCTGTTTTCAACGCCATTGCAGAGGAGATGCTTTTAAGTGATTACATCCTGAAAAGCCGGAGCGAAACTAAAAATATAGCGTTATTTACTGGTAAAGGACAGTATAGTGAGGGTACTATTTTCATGGAAGTGCGTGTTACATATAATCTGATTGATATCCCGAATGGAACCCGGGTTATGGTGTCAATTCTTGAATATGATTATCCTGGAACTAACAGGGAAGTTTTATGGAGAGATCATAGTAGAGAAAGTTATCTGGCAATTCACATTCAAAATATTTTGAATAATGTTAAGAATAAACTTCAGAAGAATCCGGCAAGCGCATCTCAGAATATATCCCAGAATAATCCACCTACATAGACGGCAACCACCGAGGAAAAAAGATTTTTAATTGAAATCATCGGCGTTATGATTAAGGGGCAAATCATTGTCTCTGTAATGGTGGATGGCCCTGCGGACAAGGCCGGGATTAAAAAGGGAGATCTGATTGTTTCGATAGATGGCAATCCCGCAGGCACTTCTGAACAGAACGCATCAAGACTGCAAGGAAAGGCGGATACCTCAGTCTTATTAAAAATAAAAAGAGGCAATTATGAAAACAAGTCCCTACGACACTTACTGGAATGAAGCCGAAAACTGGAAATGGCGCCTGATCTATGTCTGCAAGGAAGATCCGAGAGTCATCGTTCCCAAGAAACCAAAATGGGCAGGCAGAACTCTGAACTTTGCACACCGCAAATCTTTTCTTGTATTATTTCTGACTATTTTAGCTGTCGCTATTCCTTTGGCCTTACATGGACATATCAGTAATGTGATTTGGTGGATTCTATTTTCTATTATTATCGCTGGGATTATTGTTTTTTACTATTGCTTTGAGCTATCTGAAAAATGAAAAAAGTCGAACAAGGCGGTCCACTCAACGCTCACCTGCGTCACGCCTCCTGCTGTCGCTTCGCTCCTTGGCAGGAGCCGCGCCACGGGCGAGCGTGAGTGACCTTGGACGTTAGAGTATAAAGAGAGAAAATGAAAAATCTTATTGTCATAATATTCCTAGTTCAATTAGTTTTAACAAGATGTATCCAATCCGGCTCCGCCAGATAGATAAACTTTGAGTGTTAGGAACAAAAAGAAAATAAACATGGATAAACAGGATGAACAAGATTAACCTAAGTTTTGCGGTTCAATCAGCCGAATTCTTATTTGAATAATTTAATGAACTATACCCTATAAGGCTTAAAATTGCGCATAGACGAGTTAGATTGCGGATTGGATTTTTTCGTTCCGACTGATGGGCGATATGAATATCG
>JAGVIF010000054.1 GCA_020056205.1 Lentisphaeria bacterium
CGCTTTTTATCTCGTCGGCGCTTTATGAGAGAATGCAAAGAAAAGCGGATTTCGACGCGAAAATCGCATCTTTATCAGAGAAAATATCTGAATGCAGAAAGGAAATATCATCAGAGGATGGATACCCGAAATACAAGGCGGCCTTCAACGCGATCTGTTATATAGAGGCGGCAAAGCAGGCGGATTGGCAAAATGAAGATCAGTGGAACAGGAAAAAAGCGTATTTCAATTCTTTGCTTGACGAGCAGAAATGTCCGGAACAGGGACAACCCTACATTTTGCCTTCGCTACCAATAGACATGGCGGACATCCCGCAGGGCGCCTTTCAGATGGGCGCCACCATCGGGGAATATGGCTCCGAAGAGCGTGAGTATCCGCGCCGGAACATAATAATCAACTACGAATTCTGGATTTCGAGAACGGAAATCACCAATATGCAGTTTCGCGAATTGTTTCCTCATCACGCCGTGGAGGACTGGGCGGGAAACAGGCTTGACAAACTTTTCCAGCCGGCCGTAATGCTCGACTGGCACATGGCCTCATCTTTCTGCGCCGCGATCACCGAGAAGGAAAAAAAAGCCGGACGGCTCCCGGAGGCTTATGAATACAGACTGCCCACCGAGGCTGAATGGGAATACGCATGCAAAGCCGGAACAACAACAGCGTTTTTCTGGGGGAATTCCTTTGGGAATGACGGCGCGAAATTCGCAAATACCTTTGACATAAAGACTTCCAGAATACACAAGTGGAGGACTGAAAAAGGAATGGCTGATAACGACAAGTACATGGTCAGTTCCCCTGCCGGCTCGTTTAAGCCCAACGCCTTCGGACTTTATGACATGAGCGGAAATGTATGGGAATGGTGTTATGACTGGTATAACCCGAGGGCTTACAAGGAACTTGACATTGTCGCTCCGGTGCAGACAAAGCCGGTCGCTGCGGAATTGGAAATGAGAGGAACTTTTGACAGGCCTTACACTATTGAGGGGACAAGCAGAGCGTTGAGGGGCGGTTCGTGGGGAAATCTGCCGTCGGACTGCCGCTCCGCCGCAAGGGACTCGGCTGTTCCCGAAACAAAAGACACAGGAATTGGCTTCCGCATCGTCCTTGCCCCAAGCATAAAAAAGACATCCGAGTAAATAAAATGGCAATCCCCCAGCTTTGCTGAGGGATTGCCATTTTATTTAATAGATTGAATTGTTCTGATTACAGGCTACATTTGCGCAAAAGTAGTTTGGTCGCTTGAAGCCTTAAACGACATTGAGGAAATTGCAAAATATATCGAAAGAGATTCTCATTTTTATGCTTCCTCAGTTGTAACGAAAATCCTCTCGACAATACAGAAGGTAGATCACCTATGAAAGACCGTGAAATATTGAGGAAGCTGGCGGCAAAAGTCAGGGAGATAGCCGACCTGTCGGAAATGGCCGAAAGAAAGAAAAGATGGTACGATCAGAACGCGCTCAAGCCCCAGCGCCCACTGATCCTCTGTTTCCCTGAGGGCGCCTGGGATGAAATCTGCAACGAAAAGGCCTGCGAATGCAAGGACAAAATTTTCTGCGGATGGGAACTCGTCCTCAGACGGCGCATCTACTGGTGGGAGCATATCCATGATGACCATGTTGAAGAACCTTTCTTTGGCGTCTGCCGGCAGGTCAGCGACAAGGGCATGGGGGTTGAAGTAAACTATACATACGGCGAAAACCGCGGCAGTTACGTCTGGGAACCCCCGATAAAAGAACTTGGGACTGACATTGAAAAACTCCACTTCCGCAAACCCGTCCTCAACCACGAAAAAACCATGGAGAGCTTTGAACTCGCCCAGAAGACTATGGGAGATATCCTGACAGTCGTCCTTTATGGAGGATTTGGATGGTCATGCGGTCTCACGGCAACTGCTATCAGATTGATCGGCATCGAAAAACTTATGCTCGCAATGTACGACGAACCTCAGAACCTCCACCGGCTGATGAAGTTCCTTTCCGACGAGCAGATGAACTACTTAAAATGGTGCGAGGACAACGGAATATTGTCATTGAACAATAAGAACGGCTATGTTGGATCCGGCGGTGTCGCATATACGGATGAGCTCCCAGCAAAAGATTGGAAGTCCGGTGACAAGGTTCGCCTGAAAGATATCTGGGGATTTGCAGAAAGCCAGGAGACTGTAGGTGTCAGCCCTGAAATGTTCGGCGAATTCATTTTCCCCTACCAGAAACCTCTGCTCGATAAATTCGGGCTCAACTGCTATGGCTGCTGTGAAGGCGTGCATGAGAGATGGAGCTACCTAAAAACAATTTCGAACTTGCGCCGTGTTTCCGTTTCTCCTTGGTGCGACCAGGAGAAGATGGCGGAATATCTTGGACATGACCATATTTTCAGCAGGAAGCCCAATCCTGCTACGATCTGCAACCAGTTCAACGAGAATGAGATCAGGGCGGATATCAGAAATACTATTACGATTGCCGGAAAACAGCCCCTTGAGATCATCATGAAGGATACTCATACCGTGCAGAACGAGCCCTGGCGCCTGACCGAGTGGGTGAAGATTGCGCTGGAAGAGGCGGCGGAGTAAATATTCACCGAAAGGACCTGTCTGCGTGCGGACACGCATAGGCAGACGGGGTTCGGTGAATATTTACAAATGGAGGGTCGCGCTCGCCGCGACCGAAATCAGAAGTTTTGCAATTACCTCGACCGTCCAAATAAAAACGTGGTCAGGCTTCCTTCGACAGGCTCAGGACAAGAAAAGCACTGACCTACTTGTGCGGCAGTTTCAAAAGAGAAAACGATTGAGAAGTGCGAAAGTTCGGGAATGCGAGAGTGAAAAAAGTAGAATTTAGCGACCGACTGCGATTTTCGCAGTTTTATCAATAAGAAACTGCCAAGAAAGAGACACGCTAAAGTCGAAGATCCCGAGCTGCGGGGCCTCGGGGCTGTGAACTCCA
>JAGVIF010000290.1 GCA_020056205.1 Lentisphaeria bacterium
AGTACTTTGTCATCAACCGGATTTTTAGCGAACTGGGATGATATCTGTGTGATAATGAGCATTTCACCTCTCATCATTCCATTAGGAGCTTTGCCGGGTAATTTGTATTCTTTAATATCTTTCGGATTTTCAACTCTGCTGACTGCTGATAGAAACATTTTTTTGCTTGAACTTAGAGGCAAATTATCAAGAGAACTTATAATTATTGTAGCGAATTGGCTCTTGGAGTCAAATTCTACATCACCGAGTTTTATGGATTTTGAAGGAAATCCTGAGAATCCCTGAGATTTAGGCGTATTTACAATTAAAAGTCCTTTCTCAAAGGAGCGTATAATTTCACCTGTATCACTGATAATCGAGCCGTTATTAAAACCGAATTTGGAATTTAAAAGTCCTTTGGTTTTCAGCACGCTGTCCAGGTTAAGAGGCAGATTTTTAGTAGTGTCCTTAATGTCTGATCTGTTAAAATAAAAATCAGCGTTTTTTCCAAGGACAAAGCTGCCTCTTCCATCCGGTTTGTCAAATACGTTCTCAACTCTGCTGACGTATGTCAGATAATTATATGGAAAATTTCCTTGGTTTATATATCCTTCGTTATACGATCTGTAATCATCTGTGTAAAGTACCTGAACTATATTTTTACTTACGGATGCGTCACCTCTTAAAAAGATAAGGCTTGCGTTGGGAAGTGAGGCTAAAATAGCAGCATCATTGTAACTATTACAGCCGTAAGCCAAAGTAGTCTGGCGATTCCAGAAATCCCAGTCTCTTCCCGAACCGCCCGCGTAAGAGTAATGAAAAATCATATCCCAATTCTGAAGAGCAGATGTTGAACTCATTGACAAGTAATAAGTACTGCGCCATTCATGACCTGACATCATTGTGCTTTCTGTTGTTGTCAAAGGTAAGGTATTAATTTTTACACCTGCAAATGACGGCTCTATCATACCCATTCCGCCGTTTAAAATATTGACTTCAACAGAAGGATAATTTTCGAAAAGTACTTTCTTTTCAGGCAGGTCTTGAATATGATCAAAATATCTGTTGGCACAGGTAAAATCATATTGTCTGAAGCTGTCAAGACTCGCAATATCCCATATAAGGTTTGCAGTTGCCAATAATCCTTTATATCCAAGTTTGGTCAGAAAGGCTTTCATTTCATTAAAGTGTTCAGATTCTACAGCCTTTAAAAATAAAATGGTCTCTTTAATTCTCACCGGGCTGTTTACACTTTCCCAATTTTCACCTTTTCCGTTTAACTTGTCAAAAGACGACAGAGCTATACTGCTTTTAGTGAAATCTTCTCCGCTTAAAAGAGCTGTTTTCCCTACAGTATCAGACCATGCCTGTTTTAACGCGCTTACAGACTGAAATTTGTTTTTTAAATATTCATTATATTTTGAAGTAAGGATCATTTTACGATAATCATCGATTCCCGACAGGTGAATCAGCATTGTTTGTTCATTTATTAATAGCCCTATTGCTGCTGCTGGATCATCTTTGAGAGCCAAACCCGTATATTTATTTTTTCGGGTCAATAGCGCCGTCATATATTCCTTTGCGATTTCTTTAAGCCGTATATCAAAAAAGCCCCACACCCTGTTCCATTTTTGGTAATTTGTAATTCCATCTGCTTTAGAAAATTTCGCATCCCAAAACCTGTTATTCATTCCGGTTAAATTATCTAAAAATAGATATATGCCTCTTTCTTTCAAACATTTTACAAAATAGTCAAATCTGTCAAGTTTATCTTCATTCAATGTAAATCTTGAAGGCACATCGTCAGATATAAATTCCATCAGCACCTGTTCCATCATGTGAAGGCGAATTATATTGATGCCGTAGCGGGCGAGGGTATCAGCTATTTCTTCAGCCTGCTCATGTGACGGCATTAAAGCGTTCCCTGAATGTATATTGTCGCCCCAGAACCGTGCCTTTGTTCCGTCCTCAAAATAAAAATGACCGTTTTTGGATTTTAACCAGCCGTGTTTGCCTGCAGGAGCGTCCAGAAGAAATGATAAATTCACCAGAGCGCCGGTGTTTTTTTTATTGCGCGGCATAAAGTGAAACCATTTGGAATAGTCTCTTGAATTTAAAACGGATTTCTCATAATCAAGACTTAATTCCCCGCTGCCTATTGTAATTCCTAAAACAAGCCAGATAGTCTTGCTGTTCTCATCGTCAGGAGATTTTAATATAACAGATGAAACATTTTTATCTGGAAAAGGATTTTCTATATGAGAAGCGAATAAATATACCGGGTTTTTTGCCGGATTGGCATCATCAAGTTTTACCAAAACAGCTTTATCCGCGTTTCCATTCCACCAATCGCCTACTTCCTTGCCTCCGATTATTTCTGCTTTTCCTTCTGTGCCATCCGAATATTTAAATACAACAATTCCTGCTGTTTTTCCCGGATTAAGCCATGCGGCAGTGTGCAGTAAATAAAGGTATTTGAAAGTTTTCTCTATTTTCAATTCGGCTTTTTTCATAAAAATATTATTGTCTATACTTCTGAAAACAGCCGCGCTTTTTTCTTTGTTCTGGACAGGGTCAATTATCTCGAATTCCAATTCATCCGCTTTCAGTATACCTGTTTTTATATCGCGTAAATCATTATTGCCCTGGTCAGTCCAGCCGCCTTTTCCGTCTCCGGAAGTTTCATCCTTAAATCCTCTATTGCAGATGGGTTTTATGCTGATAATTTCATAAGATGTTTTTTCCAAAGGATAAAATTCTATATCATCAACCCAAATCTGGGCTTTTTCATTAAATTTATCGTAGGGTGTGGGTCTGATCATGATTTCTGTTTTTTTAGTATTTTCGGGAAATTTAACTGTTCCGCTGAATTTTGTCCATTCCCTTGTTATTTTATTTATGCTGATAAAATGTACTCCGCCGAATTTATCTTTTCCATTTTCATCCAGAATTACAATAAACCCTACAGTTTGTTTTGCCTGAGAGATTTCAACATCCGAGCGTATCCAGCCTTTGATTACATACTCAACATTATTATCAAATTTATAATCAGCCAATTTGTTTATTCCATACGGGCTTCCTTCGGTTACTTCATCCCTGATTGCGAGGCAATTTTTGCCTGATTTGGGGTTGTCGCTAACTATTTCGACAACAGCCCTTGGATAACTGATTTTACTGTCAGTACCCCACCTCTGCCATCCTCCTTCATCATTTTCAAAATCCCATTTTTCGGCTGATAGGCACACGCCCAATAAACATAGGCTGACACCTGCGATTAAAAGAACGCTTTTCCTCATTTTCCTCTCCTTTGTTTTGTGTTTGAGCAGTGCGGCGTAGGTTTAGCCCGTCCGCCAATTGCAAAAACCTTTTTGAATGTTCAATGTTCACTTTCCTTTTCAATCGTTTTCTCTATCTATCACTGAAATTACCGGCTGATCAGAAAGCCAGATCGGGCTGGACCACACAGCGTCGCCGTCCTTCTGAACCGCTTTCACGTAGTAGTAGATGAATTTATGGGGAGGCATTGGCGGGGATTTTGCTTCCATCCAGAGACCCGCCAACGGCTCAGCATCCACAAGAATAGCTTTTCCCGTCATGGCATTATAGTCCGTCTCAAGAAACGAATCGTCGTAACCGCTTTTCGCGGGTGAAAGCTTTATCAACGCCATCCCCTGCCTGACAAGAATGATTTCCTTTAATGGCGCGGTCAACGCGAAGGAGAAACTGAATCTTCGTTTTGAACTGTCTGCCAATTCCGTGACCTTCTCCTCTCCCATGCATGTCTCAGAACCGCGATGGGTCATGGAAAAATGGATTATGATTCTCGCGCCTGTAGTGGCATAGGTTTTCCGTAAGGACATTGCCTCCCATATCTCCGCCCGTGTCAGACGTTTTGAAATTATCGCGGCGCAGCCTCCCTGACAAGTCTCCGTCATGTATCCTTCCTTGAGCTTTGCCGGATAATGTCTTCCCGGCACATTGCAATGATAGTCCCCTCCGCCCACGAAGCCGACACGATAGCCCCGTTTAAGGAATTCTAGGAATCCGCCGTAGTCTTCCGTCGGTGATTTTCCCGGGAGATGAAAATTCTCACCTGACTTTTTATCGCTGAACACTTCAATTAATCTTTCATGAACGGGGTTGTGGTGGGCGCAATTAAGTTTGTATTCGTGCGTGTGGGGAATCTGCATATAGCGCCTGCCGTCCATGATACGAAACCACTCCATGGTATCGGGGTGCTCGCGCCAACTGAAACATACGGAATCATCCTCGTCATAAAAATAAGCGTTTCTGTGATTCCTTGCGGGAATTCCCGAGGGATACTTGATGGTGTCGCTTGATAGTTCCATAGCCGAAAAAGTTACAAACTTGCCGTCGCGATTGAATTTCTTTGTCGCGCCGCAAAGAACGTCCCATTTGTTTTCACGCAATGTCTGTTCCCACATCATCAGCGGCCAGCAGAGGCCGTCGGAATGGTCTGTAAGCGCGGCAATATCTAGGAAGAACCAGTCGCGCGCCCTCTCGAAAAATTCAGCGGGTTCTCCAATGCCGTCCGACTGCGCTCCCTGCGCATGCATATCCGCCCAAAATATCTTATCTTGCGATGATCTTGTAACTTCAATCGGGTTGCTGATGAAGTCTTTTCCCCGCCATGAGAAGCGCAAGTATTTAAATCCCAAGTCATCCGGAGCTTTTATCCCGATGTCTATGCGGATTGGAAAACCCGAAGACGGGAAATCTATGTTTTTACTAATTTCACCGGTAGCGCTGAATAACGGAGATCCATCATGCCAAGTCAAATTTTCTATCTTTATCGTATCGGTGGAGAGGGCGGGATTCCAGCATTTGTCAAGCAAAATGAATTTCGCTTTTATGCTTTCGTTTGCCGCCGCAATCGTGGGAATGACGCATTCAACCCTATTTGCTTTTCCTGCAATGACTTCCAGCTTCGGCTCATCGGCAAGGCGGTTCAGAAATACGCTGTATCCCGGAAAGGCTTCATCATCTACATCTCCCATAAATGAGGGAAGCGGATTGAGGGTATGGCACATAACGAACGACATTGTTTTTACGGGCTGGTTTTGGACTTCGGCCCCGGGCGCGTTCCGCCCCTTGCCCCCGTAATAGACTTTTATCTTATCTCCCTCCTTCAGTCCTCCGTCCATCACCTTAACAGCAACCCAGCCGCTGACGTGGGGAGAACGCCTCCCCCCAACCGTTGAGTCCACTTCGACGAAAATGCTTGCTGAACCCGTCGTTTCGGCACAGATATACCCATCCTTATTTTTATCTGCGGATGGCGGACTCCAGCCATGCTGTGGAAACGCGATAGTGATTCCGGCGCCGAATGGAAGTCCGCGTCTCCCGACGATATATGTGATGGTAAAATTGTGACTGGAGTCGGCTTCGACAAGATTTGGGCTTATTCCCCCCTTTCCAAAATCGGAGGCAGGCAGACGGTTGACGGCCGAGAGCGCCTCTTGCGGCGCCAACACATTTTTGATTACAGTTCTCATTGTCGTTGACACCTGTCTCTTTTGGTTACTTCTTATTTTAATCGGTCGCGACGAGCACGACCCTCCACGCCTGCGGCGTAAAGAGGTGAGACAAAAGAAATGAGTTTATTTGTCTTACTATCAATATGTTATAAATAATTTATGTCGAATCCGTCACGGAATCAGGAGTATCCTATTTCACCCGCTTGAAAAGCCAATCTATGTCGCCCAACAACCCCGTCCTGATCTCCCCTTGTCTCATCCAATTCACATGGCCGTCGGCGAAGCAAAGGTTGATGCCGCCTCGGTGCCGATTGCCGATTGGAGGGGTCGGGCTTATGCTACTCGGTCTGAGCAAGTATAAAAGCTCCCATGTGCTCGCGCCGTCGTACCAGTCGGTTGTCTCGCCGCAGACGATGCTCTGCGAAGGTTTTGTCGTCGTGGAAAACTTCACGCGGGGATTCGCTGCGTCTGCGGGATGATAACCGAAGGCGTTCCCGTTCCCGCCACCCGTGCCGGAGTTCCACCCGTATCCCCCTTCGTTGCAAGGGGAGACGATCGAGGCATCCTTGATCCAGATAGGGCAGCGCAGGGGACCGGGTTTCTTGCCGAGATTCTCGTTCCAGTAGGTGCTGGCATCGTAGGGCGTGGGAACGTTGTCGCCGATGTAGGTGGAGATTTCCAGTTTCCAGCCATAGGGGACTCCCGTGGAGGGAGTATACGACGCGTTGCTGATGGGCATCCAGTCCTGCCAGTCGTTCACGTAGCTGAATATCCCCAGCCCGATCTGCTTAAAGTTGCCGGTACAAGCTATGGATTTCGCCATGTCCTTGGCGGCCTTGAGAGCGGGCAACAGTAATGCCGCGAGAATTGCGATTATCGCAATGACCACAAGCAACTCAATAAGCGTAAACCGTGCTTTCACTGTTTCATTTTTCCTTTGTTTGTAGTAGGCGAATTTA
>JAGVIF010000508.1 GCA_020056205.1 Lentisphaeria bacterium
GGTCTTGAATTTGGCGCGGCGAAGGCGTGGAAGCTGGCGAAGGAAAGGGGTCTTCCAAGATTTTTCTTCATCAACCGCCTTGACCGCGAAATGGCTGATTTCAACAAAGTTCTCGAACAAATCCAGGAGGTCTACGGAAAAACCGTTTGCGTTCCTTTCACCATACCGGTGGGCAAAGAGGCTTCATTTGCCAAAGTCGTTCATGTCTTGAGGGACAAGGATTTTCCGGCGGAGCTGGCCGGCGAAGTCAGGGCTATTAAAGAAAAGCTTATGGATGCTGTGGCTGAGTCGGATGAGGAACTGATGACGCGCTATTTGGGCGGAGAAGAACTTACCGAAGAACAGATATCCACCGGACTGCACAAGGCGATTATGAGCGGGAATCTTGTCCCCGTCTTTGCAGGTTCTGTCTCCAAAGATATTGGAGTGGAGGAACTTATGAATGCGATTATAAGCCTTTTTCCAAGTCCTCTTGCCGCAGGCTCTAAAAAATTCGAGAACGGAAACGAACTGAAGATTGTTTCCGGCGGACAAGGTTACGCTTATGTGTTCAAGACTGTCGCTGATTCTTTTATTGGGCATCTTACTTTTTTCAGAACGCTGAGCGGATCTTTTAAGCCCGATTCGGAAATTTACTGCGCCGGAAAAAAGGACAGAGAACATCTCGGCGCTCTAATGCTTATGAACGGAAAAAATCATGTGAACATGTCTGAAGCGCCGCCCGGAGCGGTATTCGCGGCCACAAAACTCAAAAACATCGCAATCTGCGACACTGTTTCGACAGCTCATACGGAAAACACATTCCCTAAAACGGTTTATCCAAGCCCCGTGATGCGTTACGCCATAACGGCGGTTAAGAGCGGCGAGGAGGAAAAGATAAGCTCGGCGCTCGGCAAAATTGCGGAATCAGACAAGACTCTTAAACTCGAGAGGCATCCGGAAACCCACGAGCTTTTGCTTTACGGAATGGGGGATCAGCACATATCTCAAGTTGTCAAGAAGTTGAGATCGCACAACAAGGTGGAAGTTAATCTCAACGCCCCAAAAATCCCATACAGAGAAACGGTAACCGCTGTCGGAGACGGACACTACAGACATAAAAAGCAGAGCGGCGGCCACGGACAATTCGCGGAGGTTTATCTGAAGGTATCCCCGAATCATGCGGGCTACGAATTTAAAAACGATATATTCGGCGGAAGCATACCGAGAAATTTTGTGCCTGCCGTCGAAAAGGGAGTTCAGGAAGCGATGGTAAGGGGTCCTCTCGCCGGGTGCATAGTTCAAAATATGACCGTTTCCGTCTATGACGGCAAGCATCACGATGTGGATTCATCCGAAATGTCGTTTAAAATTGCTTCCCGTCAGGCATTTAAAGACGCTATGTCGAAGGCTAAACCCATACTCCTTGAGCCGATTCAGAAAGTCAAAATAATGATACCGGACCGCTATATGGGAGACATCACCGGCGACCTCAATCACAAGAGGGGAAGGATACTTGGGATGAGCGCGGAAGAGGGCATGCAGCTGCTTCTTGCGGAAGTTCCGCTCGCGGAAATGTCCAAATATGCAAACGAACTGAGAAGCATGACCCAGGGCAAAGGCTCCTTTGAAATGGAATTTGACAGATATGAAATGGTTCCATCCAATGTGGCGAAGGTGATAATAGAGGCTCATAAGGCGTCAGTCTCCGAAGAGGAATGAGAATTTACCTAAGTTCAGTAAAAAGACAGCGTTTACTCTGAACTTATACTATTTTTCTCTTTTCGCGCTTGATTCGGTGATTTTCGCGATTAGCTTATCACCCGCTTTTCTTCTCCATCGTTGAGGAAGAGTTTTATACATAACATTAGGCACACAAACAAAACTAACCGGTAAAAGAAAAAAATGACGAA
Source organism: Lentisphaeria bacterium (assembly GCA_020056205.1). Lineage (GTDB taxonomy): Bacteria > Verrucomicrobiota > Lentisphaeria > Victivallales > GWF2-50-93 > JAGVIF01. Next base: position 1,893 of record JAGVIF010000508.1, read on the forward strand.
TCAGGAAACGGCGAAAGCGACATCAAATCCCTACGTTGACATGAGCAACATTCTTTCAATGGATGAACTGCTCGGCAAAACGGAAGTAAAGTGCGGATTTAAAGAAGGAAGCATCATCAAGGGAACGGTGGCTGAAAAAAGAGATAATGGTGTTCTCGTTGACATCGGCTGCAAATCAGAAGGCTTTGTCTCCTCAGAAGAATTTAAAAACTGGGACGAACTCAAAATCGGAGACATCATTGAAGTCTACCTCGAGCGTATTGAAAATGAAAAAAATATGCCCGGAATCAGCGTGAACAAAGCTTCTTTCCAATCATCATGGGCGCTGCTCCTCGAAAAACACAAGGAAGGAGACATAGTCAAGGGGCTTATGAAACACCGTGTCCGCGGGGGAATCACAGTTGGTATCAACGGAATAGAAGCGTTCCTGCCCGGTTCTCAACTCGATATCGCGCCGGTTAAGAATATGGACGATTTTATCGGAAAAGAATTTGATGTAAAAATACTCAAGATTAACGAGGAAAGAAAAAATATAGTCGTTTCAAGAAGGGAACTCCTCGAGGAAGACAGAGCCGGAAAACGCGCGGCTATCCTTCAGGAAGTACACAAGGGAGACATAAAAACCGGGGTAGTGAAGAATATTACGGACTTCGGCGCATTTGTTGACCTCGGCGGCCTTGACGGACTCCTCCACATAACAGATATGTCATGGAAGAGAATATCTCATCCCTCAGAAATGCTCTCAGTAGGACAATCCATCGAGGTGATGATAATAGATATTGACGATGAAAAATCGAGAGTTTCACTCGGACTGAAACAGAAAACATCCGATCCATGGCAGAACATAGATGAAAAATATCCGGCGAGATCTAAAGTGAAAGGAAAGGTCGTCAACCTGATGCCGTACGGCGCTTTCATAGAAATAGAGGAAGGTGTCGAAGGATTGATCCATGTCTCGGAAATGTCATGGACGAAAAGAATTACGAGAGCGGCCGATATCCTGAATGTGGGAGATGAAGTCGAAGCCGTTATCCTCGATATTCAGAAAGAGCAGAAAAAACTCTCTCTCGGACTGAGGCAGACAACGGCCAACCCATGGGAAGCCCTCTCGGCAAAATATCCGCACGGAAGCAGAATCAAAGGAAAAGTCAGAAATATGACAAGCTACGGAGCTTTCATCGAAATAGAAAACGGAATAGACGGAATGGTGCACGTGTCGGATATGTCATGGACGCGCAAGATCAACAATCCCAACGAGCTGCTTAAAATTGGAGATGAGGTCGAGGCGATCGTCCTCGAAATAGACCCCGCCCAGCAGAGAATATCGCTCGGAATGAAACAAGTCGAAAGCGATCCGTGGGAGAAAATAGAAGAGCTGTATAAGATCGGCGACATCGTAAAAGGCGCCGTCACAAAAATAACAGCCTTCGGCGCTTTCATCGAAATGACACAGAAAATAGACGGACTTATCCATATATCGCAGATAAGCAGCGACCATGTCAAACGGGTAAAAGATGTTCTGAAGCTCGGACAGGAAGTCGAGACAAAAGTTATCAAAATAGACAAGGAAAACCGCCGCATAGGACTCAGCATAAAGGCCGTTAATATGGATATATCAGAGGAAGCTCTGAAAGCGGAAGGCGACAAAGTCTTTGTCGAACTCGGAAAAACTATGGGCGGATTCGGAGAAATGCTTGACGAGGATTCTCTCGCCGCTCTTAACACGATTGGCCGCTCCGACGAGACAGTCAAGAATGAATAGCGGAAGATTTTTCCCTGAAATTATTTTTAATTCGTAAACCAAGCAAAAAAGGAGACTTTAGATATGATTGTCACAACAGAAGACCTCTTCAAAGTAGCGTACGGAAAATTTGCGATTGGAGCTTACAACATCAATAATTTGGAACAGTGCATGGGACTCTTCCAAGGTTGCGTTGATTCACAGGCGCCTTTTATAATCCAGATATCCAAGGGAGCGCGCTCATACACGGACAAAAAAATGCTCGAGGCGATCATCAGAGCAGCGGATGAAATTTTCCCCGACGCGGTCTTCGCGGTGCATCTCGACCACGGAGACCTCGAATCCTGCATGGACTGCATAAACAGCGGTTCCTACAGCTCCGTGATGATTGACGCGAGCCACGAATCATTCGCCAAAAACATAGAGATAACAAGAAAAGTCGTTGATACCGCTCACGCAAAGGGAATTTCAGTCGAAGCAGAACTCGGACAACTCGGAGGCGTCGAAGAACATGTCTCCGTAAGCGAAGCCAACGCGAAACTTACAGACCCCGAACAGGCGAAGGAATTCATCGAAAAATCAGGGTGCGACTGCCTCGCATGCGCGATTGGCACAAGCCATGGAGCCTTCAAATTCACCGGCACACAGGGACTTCACTTCGATGTCCTCGAAGAAATTCAAAAAAAACTCCCCGGTTTCCCGCTCGTAATGCACGGCTCAAGCTCCGTTCCGCAGGAGGAAGTCAGGAGAATCAACGCCGCCGGCGGAGACCTCAAAGGAGCAAAGGGCGTTGACGAAAATCAATTCAAAAGAGCGGCGCAGCTCGGCGTAACAAAAATAAATATTGACACGGACGGCAGACTTGTCTGGACGCGCGTCCACAGAGAATTCTTCAGGGATAAACCCGAAAAATTCGACCTGCGCGACCCGGGCAAAATCTTTATGAAAGAATATGCCGCCTTCATAGCCGGAAAAAATGAAAAACTCGGCTCCGCCGGACAACTCCCGCTGATCAAAAAACAGCTTGGAATCAAATGACGCATTTCTGAGCACTCGAATAGCGTCTGTCCCAAAAATTCATAGCAAAATCAAAGTCCGGCGCTGCGAATTTCGCATAAAATATTCGCTGATTGAACCAGCAATGGGTCGAACATTGCGGCATACCTGTTTGTCGAGCCGATTGCAAAACTCAAATTTTAAAGGAGGGCGGGTTTTCTTACCCGCCAAATTCGTAAGTATTCAGTGAAGTATGTTGCCAGCTTCGAAACGGCTCCCCCAGTATGCCAGTCTTTCCGAGACTGGCTCGTTTTTTTGTCCGTTTCGGAAAAACGGACATACTTCAGTGAACATTCGCCGATAGGCA
>JAGVIF010000045.1 GCA_020056205.1 Lentisphaeria bacterium
AGGTCGCGCGGGTCTATTTGACCCGCGACTATCGGGTCAGATAGACCCGAGTTACTTTTTTCAAAATCCTTAACTTAGCGCCATTCGGGGTCGATATCGCTATCGGCATCGCTTTATTGAGGTAATTGCAAAACTCAAAACCCGGTCTTGGCAAGCAAGACCCTCCATTTTTACGCCGTATGGCGTGAAGGGCCGCGGTTTTGCCTTCGGCAAGCGTCGCTTCGCTCGGCAAGGCCGCGTCCGGACTTTTGCAATTGGCTCAGTTTATTATTGAGTTTGAGATTATTCTTTCGATTGTTTTTTTGGGAATATTTGATGCCGTGCAGCGTCTGATGAGTTCACTTTTTGAGAGGGCAGGGGGGGCGATTGGAGTTCTGTTGTCGTAGAACATAAGCGCTTTGCCGGTTTTTATTTCTATTGCGAGCGGTCCGCGGTGGCGGATTCTGCTGAAGTCGAGAAAAAACGATTTCTCCCAGACCTTCATCGCATTGTCGGCGTTCGTCTCAAAAACATCAAAATCAGTTTGATTGGATTCAAAGTTCTCTTGTTTGGCGCGGGAAATTCCGCAGATGTCTTTTTTTATCAGCAGGAAGCCGTTGTTCCTCTCAAATCTGCGTGAGAATTTACCGTCTTGAAAAATAAGGTTTCTCCTCTTTTTCCACATTTTCGCAAGCTCACGGGCCTCCAATGAGAGGAGGCGCATCCACAAAATTATGGGTTCGTCGGATTTGAGGAGAGTTTTCGTTCCGAGCAGGAAATCGCAGGCTTCCTTATCCGATATCTCCCCTCTCATAGAGCTGATAATTCCGAGCGTTTTCAGCTTTGATTTTTCGCTCAACCTTGCGCGTTTTTTTACGCCGTAGACATCAACGAGGGCGAGAGCGCAGTCATTCGGGTTCACAAGAAGATTTCCGGGATGAAAGTCAGGATGCGTGATCTTTTTTCGTATCAGAAGCCAGGCGAGTTCAGAAAGATTCAGTAGGAAAGCGGACTTCAATTTTTGATTTTTTGACGCCGTTTGAAACCAGAACTCTCTTGCGTTGACGAATCCCTCCATTGATTCGGAGAGCAGTATGGACTCGTCTTTTTTTGAAGCCCAGCCTATAGATTTTATCGCCGTAATTTTTGCTTTGTCAAGGATTTTTGCGCTGTTAAATTCCGATTTCGCCTTGGGAAAAAAGAAAAAGCGCAATTTGTCTCTCTTCCTTCCCGGATGGTTATGTTTTATGTAGTATCCGTTTATTTTCCATACAGTTCTGACCGGGTTCGTCTTTATTTTTTGCGCCGCGGTACCGGGCGCTTTTGCGAAATTCGCAAACCATGTCCCGATAATTTGGGGATCCGAAATATGCCAGTTCCAGCCGGAGATATTTTTTTTTAAGAGAGTCATTCTTTTACCTAACATTTTGCGTTTGAGCAGTGCGGTGTAGGTGCATATCGTTTATTATCAAGAACTTAGTTTAAATTCGGTTGATTGAACCGCAAAACTTAGGTTAATCCCGCGATGGCTGTTACGGTTTTTTCAGGGATTAGCTGGAAGCTTTCGTTCAGCATGATTCCGCCCGCGTTCATATCAAGCAGTTTGATGAGGTCTTGAGGCGGGGTTTCGTTTTTTTTGAAACCGAGCCTGCGCAATATCCATTTGTACGGAATCCGCGGCTTGATGTTGTTCGCTTTGTGAATTTTTGAGTCCGGCGCCATAGTGTCAGATTTTGCGGTAAAATTCCGCGGCGCTGTCCGATATTTTTTTTCCGAAAAGCATGATGATTTTTTTCAAATTAACTTTTCTTGTGGAACCAGGCGGAGGCGCTGAGTCGTCGCATTCGATTATGACTTGTTCCCCTGCCCCCGCGTTTTTATCCTCCGCGGAGAAAACGCCGGCGCAAAAATAAAAAAGACCGAAAACAAGAACGAGCAGGAAAAGGGTCAACTGCGCGTTAGTGTTTTTTCTAAATCTGTTCACGGCATATCGCATTTTTTCATCCCCGCAAAGTATAAGTCCATGCTAAAGAATTTCAAAGGGTTATTGGTTAAAGGCACAGAGTTTTTCTTCATTTGACGTTGGATGTTCGATGTTCATTTTCCATTTTACTTCCCATTTTTCACTGCAGAGACACAAGGGACGCAAGGACACAGGCAAGATGCCTGTGCTGCACTTTCGCATTTCCGCATTTCCGCACTCCGGATTCGACTCCTTCGACAAGCTCAGGGCAGGCAAGCTCACCGCAGGCCGAACTTCTCATTTGGCTTAACGTCCGATTCCGATTCCGATCCCGACCCCGAAATTAGAACTTTAGAACTTTCGCACTTCTCAATATATTCCATTACGAAAATTCTTCACTTTTTATATGGAACTTTTATTTTTTATGAATGGGAGCGCTGGCCAATAAAAGCATGTTTGCGAAGATGAGGATAATGGCCGAGAACAGCGCGTTTCCCACCCCGGAGACAGGGATTATCAGCAGTCCTGCGAGGATTGAAGCGCTTGCGGCTCCGAGATTGTCGGCGCAAAGGAATGGAGAGGCAAGGCGCGCCTGCTCCTCATTTTTTTCCAATGCCGCATGTTCAAAGGCTGACACGAATATCGCTCCGTTTAGGAATCCTGCGGCAAAAAAGAGGAATGCGAACGAAAAGATGGAGAGTATATTTCCGGCCGAAAAACTTATGAAAGAAATCAGGATGATATTTGTTGAGAGAAGAAGAATCGGACCTACGCATGTATTTTTGAAAAAAGGATTTCTTAACTTCACATAAAAAATATTTCCTGCGAAAACACCGAACATAAACGTGGAAGTGACGAGCCCAAAGTAAAGGTAGATGGAGCCGAGCGCTGTTTGCAGAAGGATTGTAAGGGATATGGCGCTCGTCATCCCCGCGAATCCGGCGGAAAAAACCATTATGACTCCGCGCAGGAATCCGTAGCGGCTATTATTGCCGCGGATTAATTTTGAAACAATTGCGACAAGAAGCGCGAGGCAGATTGTCAGCGGGAGCAGGAAAACAAACTTTCTTAACTCAAAAACTTTCAGGAGCAATGAGAGATTCAGAGATGATTTTTTCGAGAATATCAGAAGACTTGGGAAGAAAAGCGCCGGTTCTTCATCGGTATTCAGAGGAATTGAAATTTTCTTTTCAAGTTTCCCAAAAGACAGCCGGGCGAAATCCCCGCGCTCCGCGTTGTAAAGATTTCGCATCAGTTCCGGGAGCAAAATGGCGCTGCCGGAGATTGAGGCAATATTGTTCTCCATCTCTTTCACATTTTCAGAAAGTTTGCTGTTTGAGGCGGCGAAGGCCATGCTTTCCCCCTGATATATCAGGATATGTTTAAAGGATGCCGACAGTGTTTTATGGATTGAAGCGCCGATGAAGGCGGTCTCATCTCCGAGATAATTTTCTGAAGACGGCAGGACAATGACAAGAATTCCGTCCGCAGAAATAGATTTTTTTATAAGATTAAAAAATTGGCGTGAGCAAAATCTTCCGGCCTGCAGTGATGCGAATCCTGATATGTTTATGAAGATTAAGTCGAATCCGGCGTTGTCCGGATTGGAGATGAAATTTCTTATGTCGTTGTCGGGAAACTCAATATTTGGAGGCAGTTTATGGCGCTCTTTTTTCAGAAAAGTCGCCGCCCGCAAAACGTATTCCCTGTCATCGGGGAAAGAAAATATTTTGCAGTTTTTCCCTGTTGCGGCAAATGAGAGCGGCAGGCTGAGCCCGCCTCCCGCGATGATGATATTTTTCGGGCGCGGTTTTTGTGAGAACGCGATGGAAAGATTCGCGAGATTGCTCTCATCGTCCGGAACAGTTTCGCAGATTCCGCTGTCTTTCGCGAAAATCGCCTGTCCGTAGTATCGCCCCGCGAGATATCCGCCTTGTTCGGTGTTGAACGCCTCTTGAAAGCTCTCAGCCGGAAGGAATCTGCCCCATTTCTCCCTAGATAAAAAATCAGATATTTGTCTGTCCGTCCTGAATATTAAGATGACAAAAAGAAATGCCGGCAGAATCATCGCAGCCCTTTTTTTTGCGCCATGATAAACCGTTGCGCACGAAAAACTTAGGAAGAGAGAAGATATTATTCCGAGCAGGATGGAGTTTGCTCCGCTAAAGAAAAGAACGCTTGAGACTGTTCCTCCGGCGAAGGAGCCGAGCGCTTCGAATCTGTGTGCCGCCGCCGATGAAAAATCCGAAGTCGTCTTGAGCCAGGTTGCCGACGATTGAAAGAATATGGCGGTAAGCATGCTGAGCGGGAAATTCATCGCAAGCGAGCAGATTATGACCGTCGCGGGGGCGATCTCGGCGTAGCTTGCTATCCCTAAGATTTTCCGGAACCGGAAGATAAGAAAAAATTGCAGGCAAAAGGCCGGAATGTAAAGAAGAAATATGCCCGGACTCAGTTTTGCCGCGAAGTCCTGCAGGCTTTTTATCCTTGATGTGACGAATGATGACAATGATATCCAAAAGAGCCACGAGAAAAGAAAGATAGCGACAGTGAGTCCGCCGGAGTCGAAAGTTGAAATAAATTCTCTGAACACGATCGCCTGAGCGGCCATCGAAAAAAAACCAAGTGAGAAAACAATTATTTTTTGCATAAGCCTTCGGCTTGTGATTTGAATTGATTCAAAAATAAATAGAACCCCAAAATTTTGAATTCCACAATCGGGACGATTATGGTACGTCAAGAAAAAAAGATGCAAGCCGGAGGCTTGCGCTACTTCTCGTTTGCCATCCAATCATTCATGTGACGATAGTTCATTGTTCGGACAAGGTTTCTTCTATGATTTTTGAGACCTCCGAAAATTCTTTTTCGTCGGAGAAAAGAGTTTTGCCGAGAGTCTCTTTCAGTTGCCGCGCCTTTTTTAAACACTTGAATCCCGGCTTTTTCATGACGTAAATTTGTGTGAATAAGATAACGAACGGCAGGCTTGCCGCCATTGCCTTTGAGAGGAGCGCTAAAATAGCGAAAAGGATGGACAAAGCGTAAAAGAGTTTCGCCTTTTCTTTTTTTTGCGAGAGTAGGAAAAAGACGAGCGCCCAGAAATAAAACGCAGCGCACAGGACATCTTTCCTCTCCGATATCCACACGACCGATTCAGCCCTCTGCGGATGAACGGCGAAAAAAAGGGCGCATAGGAAGGAGGTCAGGTGATGCATGCCGACAGCGCGGAAAAATGCGTAGACTCCGGCAACTGCCGCAAGATGCCAGAAAAGATTCTGAAGGTGATAGCCGAAACCGTTTAAACCCCACAATTCATAGTCTGCCATAAACGAGAGCATTGTCAAAGGAAGATAAGTTCCCTCGCACGGAGTCTTGAGCCAGTGGAGAATATTTTCAAAACTGAAAGAGAGAAAATTGACATTGTTCCGCACGTAAATATGATCGTCCCAGCCTTCAAGCAGAGGATAAGAAAGCGATAAGACAAAAGGCAAAGCCGAGAGTATCAAAAGAATCCCTATATGCAGTATTTTTTTTTGCATAACAAAATCCTATAAAAAATTCACCCGCTCAAACTCGAAATTATAGAATAATACAACAACGCAAAAAAGAAAGGACAAAAAAATAAAAACGGTTGGACATTCGCGGAGGAAAGTATCTATTGGGGGCGAAGATTCACCGGCTCTTTCTCAAACCGAGCGGGCCGCCCGATTCAAAAGATTATATTGAGAAGTTCGGGAGTTCTAAAGTGCGGAAATGCGAGAGTCAAAAAATTAGAAAGTAGAATTTAGAAAGTAGAAAACTTAAAACTTAACACTTAAAACTGATTTAGTTGGAGTTCACAGCTTTAGCGTGGGATTTGAGGAAGTATCAAAGTATCAAAGTA
>JAGVIF010000536.1 GCA_020056205.1 Lentisphaeria bacterium
ATTTCGCCGGGCAATACGGGCTTCCGGAAAAATGGGACACCGCAATGCAGGACTGCATTCTGCATGTGCCAATGGCGCTATATGCCCCAGGGTTGCCGCAGGGAACTCGGATAGACAGCCTGACAGAACACACGGATCTGGCGCCGACCGTTCTCGATCTTCTCGGCATTGAGGCCGATTGGGGCATGCACGGGCAAAGTCTCCTGCCGATAATCAACGGCGACGGGCGCAAGGATGCGGTCTTTGCCGACGGCGGACACGAGGATGAGATGTTTTCTCGCTTCAATCATAAACAAGAAAACGGCAAACGTTGTGGGAAGCAGGACACATACAGACTATGCCCTGAAACAATGGCGCGCGCCAAAATGGTCAGGACAGACGAGTGGAAACTGGTGATTCGCCTTATCGGCGGCAATGAACTTTACGACATGAGAAATGATCCTAATGAAATGAAAAATATCTATGGAAATTCTGAATACGATGAGATTGTGCGGCAGCTTCAGTTGAAACTAATTGAGTGGTGTTTGAGAACCGATACGGACAGACCTTATCAAAAAATAATAGGAGCGTAGAATAGTGAGTATGATTATCAAGAAAACGAAAGAAAAGACGGATACATCAAAATATCTGCCATTCGAGACGGCAAGCGTTTGGAGCGGCCATCCATCGGCGCGAATTCTCGTAGCGCGGGATGCTATTGGACGTGTCTATACGGAAAAAGCCATCCGGCCGGGCCATAGCGCGCGTTTTGCGGTTCGAGGCAGCGCCGGACGGCATGTCGTGTCCGTGTGCGGCGAGAGCGGCAATGTTCTGGAAGAGGCATCTTTCGTTCTTGAGCCGCATACCGGCATAACCTGCGACACCGGACCTTATGCGGCGTTGATGAAACGCCTGCAACAGATGATACAGACAGAATCTGAGACTCATCCATGGATTATAAACGGACGGATATACAATCTGCTTATTTGCTGGAGCCGCGATCATGTCTATACGCTGAAGGCGGCAAAGTATTTCATTGATGATGTTACCAGCGGATTGGACTATTTTCTTGACTCGCAGGAGCCAAGCGGCATGTTTTGGGACTGCATCTATCGGAATACGGAGGAGCCGGGCGCAAGTTGGTTCGGAGAGGCGCTGGGAAAAGGCTGGTATCGCTACGACGATGGAATGAAATACATAGTGCGGCGCGTGCCGGTGCTTGCCGATACCGAATACGTGTTTGCGGAGGGTGTCTGGGCCGCATGGAAAGCCGCCGGCGATGACGCATGGATGGCGAAGCAATTACCGCGCCTTGAAAAAGCTCTCAAGTATATGACCACGGATCCATTGCGCTGGAGCGGAAAACATGGGCTGGTTCGCCGTTCATTTACCGCCGACGAGTGGGATTTTGCAAATCCGCATTATTGCGCCGGAGACCACCGTTGCATACACCCCGGCGATCCGACATTTTTCTTTCACGGCAACAATTCCGGCCTTTACGCTATGTATTGGAGGATGGCCGAAATGTATGAATATCTCGGAGACAAACGCCGCGCGAAAGAATTGAGACGGGATGGCGAAGGGTTGCGCGGACGCGCAAACGCGAAGCTGTTTTTTGACACGCAATACGGACACATGATTCCGGAAACACTTGCGCCCGAAAAAGTTTATGCCCTTGTCGGCGATGAACGCAAACGAATGAGCCTGTCCACCGGCTATACGATCAACCGCGGTCTGCCAACGCATGAAATGGCCGTTAAAATCATCCGCGAATATCAGCGGCGCGCCAAGGCTAAACGAAAAGAAAGTTTCGCCGAATGGTGGACTATTGATCCGTCTTATACGCCCGGGCAATGGCCCGGACAAGAGTGTCCGCAAGGAGAATATATGAACGGCGGAATTTGTGGCATCGTCGCCGGAGAAATAGCCAAGGCCGCATTCGATCATGGCTGTGAAAAATATGGCGTTGACATCATAGACCGTATCTGGAAACTTGTTGAACGCGACGGCGGAGAACTGCACGAAGTTTACAGACAACTGCCCGAAAAGCCGTGTCTGCCAAAAACCCGCTTCCATTGCGTTGACCTGTGCGCGGCGGCAAACCGCGGACTGAAGAACGGGGCGCACAAAGGCATAAAGGCGTGGACGGATGAAGGCGACAACGATATGCGCAATCTGCCGGTGGGACGACATGCTTTCGGCAATATCCAATTCGATGTGCCGAATCCGGCCCGCAACGGAGGCAGAGCGATTGTCCACATTGACGCCGATTCTGCCCAAAAACCGGACTGCATTACGATTCCCATTGGCGGCAGAAAGTGCGTGAGTCTTTATTTTTTGCATGCCATCGGACGATCCGTTATCGGGCGGCAGGCCGGCGGAAGAGGCTCTGTTGTTGCCACTTACGACATTCTATACGCAGATGGCGTCAGCGAGCGCATCTACGTGCGCGACGGACACGAAATCAGGCAATGGTGGGGCGTCAGCGATGACGGCATGAATCGCGCCGCAACGCGTTGCGCGTGGAGGGGAAAAAATCCGCAGTGGAAAAATGTGGGAATGTTCATGAATGGTTGGAATAATACCCGTCCGCGCGCGCCGATTAAAGCCATCCGTATCGAGGCCGTTCACGGTGTCTGTCAAGCGTATAGCATTTTGCTGGCGGGAATAACTTTGAGCGATAAACCAGTGGAATTTGAGCCGCGCATTCAGTCTTATGGATTGCCGGCCAGTTGGACGCAGGCCGCAGTCTATCATGCTATCGCTGAAGGACTTGCCGGCATTGAAGATCGCGGCTCGGCGTTCTCGGAAGTCTCCGTGTCTCCGCGTTGGCCGGCGAGCAAGGCGCGCCGCGCGCAGGTAACTCTGCATTATCCGGCGTCCAACGGATATTGCAGTTACAAATACCGGCTGGACTCCGGAAAACGGCAGATTTTTCTTGACCTGACCGGCAGTTTCAAACGTGTCAGGGCGCACTGCCTTCTGCCAGAAGGAAAAAAAGCGAACAGCGTCGCGGCGGATGGACGCGAACTGCCGTTTAAAAATTTATGCGTGGAACGCTCGCGCTACGTTGACTTCGTCCTCGACAGTCTGCCGCGCGGAGTAATTTGCATCAAATACGGAAAAGAAAATGTTTTTAATAAGGGGGGGAAAAGATGAAACTGAAATTTTTCGAGAAAAAATCGTCGTTGGCGTTTTTTTTGTGCGGTCTTCTCTGGGGCATTGTGATTACATTTGTGGCGATGAGCCTCATTCTGAAAAAATTTCTCATTCTGGAATATAAAAGCGGATTCTCCGTCGAAGAAACGGCTGAAATGCTCTCGCAAAGGGCAAAAGACAGCGGACGCTGGATCGCTAAAAGAGGCTCGGCCTGTTCCCTGCCGCGCCCAGCCGACGGAACAAAAATCGAAACAATATTTTTCTGCAATGCGAAAATCGCAAAAGGGATAGTTGACAATCCGGACTCGCGCATCGTAACCTCTGTTATTCCGTGCCAGTTTTCAATATACAAAAAGGCGGACGGCTCCGTGGCTCTAAGCAGGCTGAATATAACTCTAATCGGAATGCTGTCAGGACGAAACGCCGCCGAACTCTTAACACAGGCAAAAAAAGAACAAAGTGAAATGTTTGTCGGAATCCTTGAATAAACCACAATCCAAGGCGGCGCAGCCACAACCCAAAAGAATAAAGAAAGCGTTCAGGGTTCACCGTTCAGCGTTCATCGTTTAGGGTTCGGAATAAATGAAGACACAAGAAAAAAAAAGTCGGGAGTCAGAATTCAGGAATCAGAATGGGAAAAAGGAAAAAAACTTTGTGGCTTTGTGCCCCCGAGTCCCCACGGCTCGGGATCTCCGACTTTGTGCGAG
>JAGVIF010000583.1 GCA_020056205.1 Lentisphaeria bacterium
CCATACTGCGCGGACTTTGCGAAAAATACGAAATACACCACGGCGTGAAAATACGCGATGCCGCCCTTGTCGCCGCCGCAACGCTTTCGGATAGATATATTTCCGACAGATTTCTCCCGGACAAGGCCATTGACCTCATGGACGAGGCCGCCGCAAAGCTCAGGACGGAGATTGAGAGCTGTCCCGTCGAGATAGATGAAGTTGACAGAAAACTTATGCAGCTTGAAATCGAAGCCGCCGGACTCCGCAAGGAAAAAGATGACGCTTCAAAAAAAAGACTCTCCGATATCGAAAAGCAAATCTCGGAACTAAAATCGCAAAGCCGCGAACTTCACATGCGCTGGAATAACGAAAAAAAGTCCCTGAAAGAACTTCAAACTTTGCGCGAAAGCCTCGAACTCGCAAAAATTTCACTCGAAAAAGCGGAGAGACAATATGACCTTGAAAAGGCCGCCGAATTGCGGCACGGAACCATACCGGGAATCGAGGACCAGATACGAAAGGCGGAGGCGAAATATAAAAAGAATCAGTCCTCAATCCTTCTGAAAGAGGAGGTTACCGAGGAAGATATCGCCGAAATCATCAGCAGATGGACCGGCATCCAAGTCAAAAAACTTGTTGAAAGCGAAAAGGAAAAAATCTTGAAACTCTCCGAAAAACTCCACGAAAGAGTCATCGCGCAGAACGAGGCCGTGAATTCCGTGGCCGAGGCAGTCCTGCGCGCGAGGGCAGGGCTCAAAGACCCCGCCCGCCCGATCGCCTCATTTATCTTTATGGGGCCAACCGGTGTCGGCAAAACCGAACTCGCAAGAGCCCTCGCTGCGGAACTATTTGATAATGAACATGCTATGATAAGAATAGACATGTCGGAATATATGGAAAAACACAGCGTATCAAGGCTCATCGGCGCTCCTCCCGGATATATTGGATTCGATGAGGGCGGACAACTCACGGAAAGCGTCAGGAGGCGTCCTTACTCGGTGATACTCTTCGACGAAATAGAAAAGGCGCATCCGGATGTCTTCAACGTTCTTTTGCAAATCCTTGACGACGGAAGGGTTACCGATTCTCACGGCAGAACAGTGAACTTTAAAAATACTATAATCATAATGACCTCGAACATAGGCGGCCCTCTGCTTCAAAACGGAGAGACCGATAAGCCCGAAATGAGGGAAAAACTCTTTGACGAACTTAAAAAACACTTCAGACCTGAATTCATAAACAGAATAGACGAAATCCTGATATTCCATCATCTCTCCAAAGACGATATAGTAAAAATTGCTGACATTCAGCTTGCGAATTTCGCAAAACGGATGAAAGGACTGAACATTGGATTTTCAGCCGACGAGTCCGCGAAAAAATATCTTTCCGTTCGGGGATACGACCCTGTTTATGGAGCGCGTCCACTTAAACGATTGATAGTAAAGGAGATAGAAACTCCGGTCTCAAGGATGATAGTTTCAGGCGAACTCGCCCCGGACATGTCCGTGAAAGTTTCATGCGGCAAAGACGGACTGCGCTTCAGCGCCGGAAAAAACTGACGTTATGCGAATTTGATTTCGCCGTGGGCAGCCGGTCTCTAAAAAAATCTTTTTTCAGCAGACTCTCAATATTTTGTCGCGGTTTTCCGTCTGCCTGCCGCCGATGATCCTGTCAGGCGCCAGTTAAAATAATTCACAATTTTATGGTTTTGGGGGTTGACAAGAGATTTTGAGCGATTATAATGTTTGACATAATATAAAGTCAACCATTATTTAAAATGAACAACACTGCCAAAAATGTTTTCAATTCGCTGCTCGCCGAGATTGCTGATAGGAAGCTTGGCATCGGCGACAGTATCCCCACCGAGAAGGAGTTGGCCTCGCGATTCAAGACCGGTCGCGCGAACGCGCGCATGGCGGTCAGGAGGCTTGAGGAGAGAGGGCTGGTAAAACGCAACAAAAAGCAGGGTACCACGATACTCAAGCCAATCCAAGAGTCCACCTTGGCGGAGTTGCGGAACATCGCGTCCAGTACCATCCATATCTTTACATCCAGGCCGTTGCCCGACTCGTATACCCATTGGGATGAGAGCACGCTGTTCGAGCTTGAGAGCGCCCTGAACGAAAACGGGGTGGGCGTAAGCTATGGAGAGATGCCACCGGACAAGGATGGACTGAAGGAGGCGCTTGATGAGATAGGAGAGAAGGGCTCGATGGGTGTCATATTCTTCCCGGGCCGCCGTATCTCCGCGCTGTCAGAGAATTCAGACATCCTAATGCGCTTCAAAGGCGACATCTTTATTTTCAACGCCGGCAACTTTCCGCACCCGTGCCTGCCGTGCCACTCGGTGAGCCTGAACCCGTATGGGGAGGGGCTACTGGTCGGCAATTATCTGCGCGGGAAGGGGTATGGATCCACTGCCTTCCTCCAGACATTCGTCGAGGGAGCAGAGGGCGGCTACTGGTCGGAACGCCGATGGGAGGGGTTGCGCCGGGTGATGCTATCGGACACTGGAGGAGGATCGCCGCCCGATCTCTTGAGAGGCCCACACGGCAAGATTGCGTCGAAGGCGGCGGACTACGTCAGACGCGCCTCGGGCAAGCCTGCCCTTGTGGCGCAGAACGACCTGCTTGGAGCGCGGGTCATTGATGCGCTGGTTGTTGATGGACTGGTTGTTGGGACGGACTACGGACTCGTGGGTTTCGATAATGACATGCGGTACAGGAACCACAACATGACGACAGTGGCGCCTCCTGTTGACAAGATAGGCGGAATCTTGGCGGATCTCGTCCTCAAGAGGCAGTGGGCTAGGAACGGCGGGTTCAAAGTCTCCATCGAAGTCGAGTCGAGGATCATCGTCAGAACAACATGCGCATGAGGTCTTCATGTCGAGGATTTTGCGGCGAAGTCTGATTTCATAAGAACTTCATCCCTAACGGGTTGCAGCGCAAGCAGGTCTGCAACGGCGCGGTTTATGAGTTCTGCAATTGGCTCAATAACCCGAAACTCCGTAGAGGCATTTGTAAGGATTTGCGAAGGAATTTCTTAAACTGTAAAACCGTAATACTGTAAAACTGTTATACGTCGGAGGTAATTTCAAAACGGCGTAAAATGGAGGGTCTTGGTTTTGCACTTGGCAAGCGTCGCAGAGCTCGGCTGGGTCGCGACCATGAAAATAACCGGCCACGGC
>JAGVIF010000142.1 GCA_020056205.1 Lentisphaeria bacterium
GCTAAGTTAATGCGCATTTCGAGGTAGCGCGGGTCTATTTGACCCGCGACTCTCGGGTCAGATAGACCCGAGTTACTTTTTTCGAAATCCTTAACTTAGTGGCATTCAGACCTGCCCCCGATAGCGCTTGGGTTTTACGTTATACCAATTTAGGTTGATATTTGCGCATATCTTCAAGCATAAGCATGCTCAACAATGACCCTTAACGAGTATACATCCAAAAGGAGTTTTTTACACCTTAAGCGGTGGTCTGAAAATCCCGCCGCACCTCAGTTCAGCGAACCTCGCCTGCCTGTGCGTGTCCGCAAGCAGACAGGTCGGCATCGGTTTTGACTTTTGCAATTGGCTCATTAGGTTACAAGTTCCTAAATTTAATGAGCCGGCTGCGATTTTCGCATCTCATAATTGTTCTCCGGAAAATTTAAATTATTTCAATATGTTCTCAAGTCTGATGGAAAAATTAAAACTCAGGAAACTGAGGAAGAGGCTGAAGGAATTTGAGTCTCATTTGAAAGACATCCTCCATGTCAACGACGACATCCTGCTTCCCTCAGTCAAAGACAAGGCGAAAATTATCCTTGACGATGCGGGGAAAGCGTCCCGCGACAATGCCGCCGAAATAGGAAATTTTCTTGACAAGGCGCCCATGCGCGCCGCCAAAATACTCCCGTCAAGAAGGTTTCCAACTCTTCGCGAATATGCCGATGTCTTGGTCGTGGCGTTCTCCGTCGCGTTCGGTATAAGAGCCCTGTATCTTCAGCCTTTTAAAATACCGACCAGCAGTATGCAGCCTACTCTTTTTGGGATACACTTCCAAAAAAAAGATTCTATCCCGGACTTGCCGCAACCTCTGAGCTACCTCCTTTTTTCAACACGCAAAGCGGAGATGAAAGTATCAAAAGCCGGGTATCTTGATATCAATTCGTTCTATACGACAAAAAGCTTTCTCCTCTTTGACAACGTTCACTTCAAAATAGCGGGCGCGGACTATAAAATGCCGGGAGATATAAAACATATCGAACAATATTGTTTGAAAAGACGCTTGGAGTTTGAGGAGGGAGAATCTCTGTGCGATGGTTGGCTTTCCCTCGGAGATCACCTCTTCGTTGACAGATGGACGTATCATTTCAAAGAGCCGGCAAGAGGAGACATAGTGGTCTTTGTAACCGACGGGCTCAAAACCACAAGCGGGCCGTATTACATCAAAAGATTAATCGGCATGCCCGGAGACACATTGAAAATAGTTGACAGAACTATTTTCGTCCAAGAGAAACAATCGGGAAAATTTGTCCCAATCACAGATTTTAAAAATAAAAACATAAATAAAATATACGAAATGAAAGGGGCGTATCACGGACATTTGCCGGCGGGCTTGTTGTCGGATGAAAAAGAATTCCACGTCCCCGAAAATCATTATTTTATGATGGGAGACAACTCTTCAAACAGTTCCGACAGCAGAGACTGGGGACCAGTCCCAAGACAAAATATAGTGGGAAAGGCGTTCTTTATATTCTGGCCGTTCTCAAGGCGCTGGGGAATACCTGACGGAGCCAAACCCCTCGATTTCAACACCTTCTCGGTTGAATCTCCTATGGAATATCAATGAGCCATGACGCATGGAAACTGATAATAGCGGCCGCCCTTGATCTGCTGCTCGGCGATCCAAATATCATTCGTCACCCGGTCAGAATCATCGGCTCATACATAACATTTTGCGAAAATCGCGCGCGCCGTCTCCTCCCGTCATACCCAACTTTTGCCGGATTCCTGACAGGCGCTTCGACAGTCTTTTTAACTTTTTCCGTTGTCTTTCTGTCAGTGAATCTTGCCGAAAAAACAGACCCCCGTCTTGGCGCCGCTATTGAAATAATATGGATATATCTGGCTCTTTCCGCAGGCGACCTTTCAAAATCGGCGCTGAAAGTCTTTTTCGCTGTCAAATCAGGAAATATTGCAAACGCGAGAAACTGTCTTTCAATGATTGTCGGCAGAGACACCCGCTCCCTTGACAACAGCGAAATATCACGAGCCTCCATCGAAACAGTCGCCGAAAGCCTCGTTGACGGAATTCTCAGTCCGCTTTTTTTTCTGTTCATAGGCGGGGCTCCGCTCATGTGGGCTTACAAGGCGGTGAACACTTGCGATTCTATGATCGGACATAATGACGAAAAATACAGACGGTTTGGAAAATTCTCCGCGAAACTTGATGATTTTGCGAATTTCGCGCCGGCGCGGATCGCCATTCCGATCATATTCATCGCCGCCATAGCCCTGAAAATCATGGCTGAACCATTCCGCCCACTTAACTGCGTGATTACGGCTCTGAAAGACGGAAGAAAACATGCGAGCCCAAATTCGGGACTGCCGGAGGCTTGCTTCGCCGGCGCGCTCGGCGTCAAACTCGGAGGAACAAATTATTACTCCGGAGAACGTTACAACGGACATGTCATCGGAAAAGAGGGAAGAAATTCAAACGCCCACGACATCTGGAATGCGGTAAAACTCATGTGGATGAGCTTTATCGTAGCAATCGCGATTTTCGCAGTTTTATCAAAATGAAACTAAATTGATAAAATCGGTGTTCATCGGTGTTCATCGGTGGTGAAGTTTCAAAGGAGAAAGTAGAAAACTTTAAAACTAACACTTAAACCTGATTTTGTTGGAGTTCACAACTTCAGTTGTGTGATTTGTTGGAGTTCACAGCTTTAGCGTGGGATTTGAGGAGGTGTCAAAGTGTCAGAGCGCCAATGATTGGGAGATTGGGTGATTGAATGATTGCGCGATTTAAAAATCTCCAAATCTTTAAATCTCTAAATCACCAAATCATAAAGTTGGAGTTCACAGCTTCTGCCTGTGCGTGCCCGCCTGACTGCGAGCGTTCTCGCTCAGGCAGGCACGCAGACAGGTTAGCGTGGTTTTAAAATCTAAAATAATTTTCGTGTTTTTCGTGTGTTTCACCTGCCCTGAGCTTGCCCGCAGTGAGCCTGTTTGCGGTGAGCTTGCCTGCCCTGAGCTTGCCGAAGGAGTCGAACTCGTCGAACTTGTCGAAGGGTGGTTAAAAATCGAAAATTCTGAATCCTGAATTTTTGATTTTTATGTCCCTTGCGTCCCTTGTGTCCCTTATGTCTCTTTTAAACTTGA
>JAGVIF010000207.1 GCA_020056205.1 Lentisphaeria bacterium
AGACCGCCGCGGGTATTGCCCCTGCCAGAAATACTTGCGAGCCCTCCGATGGCATCTGCAACGGCGCGGTTTATGACTTTTGCAACTGGCTCATAAGTTCAGTAAACCCTGTCCTTTTACTGAACTTATACAAAAAATAAAATGCGAAATCAATATTTTTATTCTTTTTTAGCGCAAAATAGTTGTCAATGAGATGTTTTTGCGGAAAAACAAACTATTTCGCATTTTATTAGATGTAAATATTCACCGAAAGGACGGGGTTCGCTGAATATTTACAATAGGGGGTAGTCAATGAATTGGAAGAGAAAAGATTTGATAGCGATTTACGACCTTGACGCCGAGGAGATAAAATACATCCTTGACACGGCGGAAGAGTTCAAGAAAGTTTCCGGCAGGAGAATAAAAAAAGTTCCCGCTCTGCGAGGCAAGACGGTCGTCAACCTCTTTATCGAGCCAAGCACAAGGACGAGGACTTCGTTTGAACTCGCCGAACAGAGGCTCAGCGCCGACATAATCAACATAAGCGCCTCCGCAAGCAGTATCAGCAAGGGGGAAACTCTCCTCGACACCGCGAAAAACATAGAGGCCCTTCAGGTGGACCTGATAGTTATGAGACACTGGGCGGTGGGCTCTCACTACTTCCTGGCAAAGAGGCTGAAGTGCGGCGTGATTAACGCCGGAGACGGCGCCCACGAGCATCCCACTCAGGCGCTTCTCGACATGTTCACCATAAGAGAAAAAAAGGGAAGGATAAAAGGACTGAATGTAACCATAATCGGAGACATTCTCCACAGCCGCGTGGCGAGAAGCAATATCTGGGGTTTGATAAAACTTGGCGCGAAAGTCACCATAGGCGGACCGGCGACATTTATTCCAAGAGAATTTGAAAGCATAGGAGTAAGAGTATGCGACAATTTGAAAGATGCGCTGGAAGGAGCCGATGTCATAAATCTCCTGCGCATACAGCATGAGAGACAACGCGCGGCTTTCTTTCCAAGCATCGGCGAATACGCCAGCATATTCGGGCTGAACGATGAAACGATGAAATATGTGAAGCCGGACGCTATGATTATGCATCCGGGACCCATCAACAGAGGCGTTGAACTGGATTCTAAAATAGCCGACGGCAGGCAGTCGGTTATCCTTGAACAGGTTACAAACGGACTCGCCGTGAGAATGGCTGTCCTTTATTTGGTATCGGGGGCAGCATAAAATGAAAACTGAAAATAAAAATTATATCTTGAGGAACGGACGCGTAATTGACCCTTCGTGCGGAATTGACGCAGTCGGAGACATCGGAATTCAAGACGGCCGGATATGCGGGCCGAAACGGGTGAAAAATCCGCAAATCATTGATGTCAAAGGCCTTGTCATAGCGCCAGGCCTGATAGATATGCACGTCCATTTGCGCCAGCCCGGACGAAACGACAAGGAAACCATACAAAGCGGAACAATGGCCGCCGCCGCCGGCGGGTTCACCACCGTCGTCGCGATGCCTAACACCTCTCCGCCGGCAGACAATCCCGGCACGATAGAATACATCAGGCTGTTATCGGAGAGAAAGGGATTTGTGAATGTCCTGCCGTGCGCCTGCATAACAAAAGCCCAGGAAGGAAAAGAAATGGTTGGAATAGGAGGATTGAAGAAAGCCGGCGCCGCAGCTCTTTCCGACGACGGAAAATGCGTTCAGAACCACGAGATAATGCGGCATGTGATGGAATATTCGAAATCTTTCGGCATCCCGATTTTAGATCACTGCGAGGATGAGATTCTTTCCAGCGGAGGTCTGATGCATGAAGGGCTTTGGTCTGTCCTTCTCGGCATAAGAGGGATTACCTCCGCATCCGAGGAATTGATGATAGCGCGCGACATCATCCTTTCAGAACACACCGGATGTCCAATCCACATACAGCACATCTCATCGGTAGCCGGAGTCCGCATGATCAGAAATGCTCAAAAGAGAAAAATATCCGTGAGCGCGGAGGCCACTCCTCATCACATCGCCCTGACGGACGAGTGCATGAAATCATTTGATTCCAACTACAAAATGAATCCGCCGCTCAGATCCGAAAAAGACAGGCTTGCGATAATCGCGGGGTTGAAAGATGGAACCATAAGCGTAATAGCAAGCGATCACGCTCCGCACACCGAGACGGAAAAACTTGTTGAACTCGACAACGCCCCCTTCGGGATAGCCGGCCTTGAAACAGAGCTGGCGATTTGCCTCGACGAACTTTATCACAAAAAAAATCTGACCCTTTCAGAGCTTATATCAAAATGGACTACCGGGCCTGCGGCGATACTCGGACTGAATGCGGGGACGCTTAAAACAGGTTCTGCCGCCGATGTCATAATCTTCAATCCGGATGAAGAATGTTTCATTGACAGCTCGACATTCTTCTCGAAATCAAAAAACACTCCTTTTAACGGCAGAAAGACGAGGGGAAGAAATCTCGCTACGATTGTCAAAGGCAGAATTGTATATAGCCGCCTGCCTAGAATCAAAGGCCTTTTTTAGGAAAATCTTCGCCCGCGACCCAAAAGAATAAAGAAAGGGTTCAGAGTTCAGGGTTCAGGGTTCAGAATAAATGAAGACGCGAGTAAAAAGAAATTAGAAAGTAGAATTTAGAAAGCAGAAAACGATTGAGAAGCGCGGGAGAATCTGTCCTATATGTCCTATACGACCTATTCGATAATTGGTTTTGAAATCGGCAATCTGAAATCGATACCGATGCCGACGACACCGACCCCGAAAAAAGCAACGGTTTCAAAATTGTTCAGCGTTCCAAGTTCACCGTTGAGCGAGAAATCAATGCGAGATTATCCCAGACAAAATCTTCGTGTCTATTCGTTGTAATTTGCATTGTCTGATAAAAATACCCGGCGGGATTCCGGCAGTCTTTTTAAAAGATCTCATAAAGTAAAAGACATCTTTAAACCCGAGAAAATCCGCTGTTTCCTTTATGGTTCTGCCTTCCGAGAGACATTTTTTCGCCTGATTGATTTTTACGGACAGAATATATTCTTTTGGCGGGCGTCCTGAAAATGAACTGAAAATTCTGCGGAAATGAGTTTCACTGAAGCCGGCCTCCCCGGCAAGTTGCCTTATCGAAACGTTCATTCCATTTTTTCTGAGAATTTTATTTATAGCCTTGCGGATGGTTGACTGGTTATCATTATTTCTCTCATTCCCTGCGGATGAAGATTTATGAAGAGAAAAAATCATTTCCGTCAGGATTTTTTTCCGTTCATAAACGGATGTCAAGTCTTCTTTATCTATGATTCTTTTCAGCGCATAGAAGGCGTTTTCCACCGCCTCGAAGTTGCCGGCCGCGACCGGTCTTGAGGGTGATAGATATCCCAGTTCCGTGAGAGTGTCCGCTTCTTTCCCGCTCCAGACAATCCATTTCGTCTCCCATTTGCTCTCGGGGTAGTATATCTGCGCCTCCTCAGGGAAAAGCAGAATAGTATCTCCGGCCTTCACCCTGATTATGCCGGAACTCTCCGAATCGAAGAATCCCTCGCCCGAGCAGACATAAACAGCCGCGTAAAGGCCGAGAATCCGTAGTTTTCCGTCTTGGGGCTTGCCGATATCCGCCGCGCTTCCTATTCTGTCAACCCAAAGCCCTATTTGCTTCTCCACGGCTTGGGGAATCCTAAACCTCTCAGACCTGTAAAATTTCCTTTTTATGGTCGGTTTATGCATAATAATATTTTTTTTGCCCATTTACAACCTAAGATATAAATGATAGAATAGCGCATAAATTAAAAATACACAACTACGGGGACGATAAAAATGATAAAAATGAATGCCGGAAAACGAAATTCATCTGGAAAGCCGGATAAGCTGTGCTCTTGACGCAAGTTCTGCTCTCGGCGCATCTCGGCCAAGACCCCATTTGTCGGCGGTATTTTGACAATCTTATCGGCTGGGTTAGCCAATCAACCGATTAACCAATCAGCCATTCCACGGAGTGTTTGCCCGGGTATATTCCCCGGAGAGAGAGACCTTCGCGTAG
>JAGVIF010000061.1 GCA_020056205.1 Lentisphaeria bacterium
CACAGCTTTAGCGTGTCTCTTTCTTGGCAGTTTCTTATTGATAAAACTGCGCAAAGCGCAGTAGGACGCTAATTTCTACTTTCTAATTTTTTTTTGCTTGTATCTTCATTTATTCTGAACTGGGACTCTTATTATACTACCCAACCTGCGCCTATCACTATATCGCCGTCATAGAATACCGCAAGCTGCCCGGGCGTAACAGCCCTCTGCGGATTGTCAAAAAATACTTCCCCTCCCCCGCCCTCTTCCGAAATAAACACTTCCGAGCCGACTGCCTTGTGCCGGTATCGGATTTGGACATTCGCGCGAAATGATTTCATCACGGAAAAATCTTTCAAGAGCCAGTTTATGTCCTTGACTTTCAAAGAGTTGGAAAAAAGATTTTTTTCGTCGGATGTCAAAACAATGCTGCCTGTTGCATTATCAATATCTTTCACGAAAACCGGCATTCCGAACCCGCGCCCGAAACCGCGGCGCTGTCCGATGGTGAAATTGTGAATGCCGTCGTGCCGTCCAATAATATTTCCTTTATCGTCAATAAAATTGCCCGGTTTGGCGGTTCCATTAAAAGCCTTTCTCAATGTTTCGGCAAATTTCTCCCCTATATATCCGAGACATGCGTCTTGGCTTTCCGCCTTTTCGGCATTCGAAAGTCCAAGATTTCGCGCCTTTTCCCTCACAACACTTTTGTCGAGTTCGCAGAGAGGCATATATGTTTCGGCGAGGTCTTCCGCTTTTACAAATGACAAAAAATACGACTGGTCTTTCGCCGCGTCGTTGGCGCGCTTAAGAAGGACTTTCCCGTCATCGCTCTTTGCGATTTTCGCATAATGCCCTGTGATAATTCCGTCTGCTCCAATCTGTCCGGCGTATTCAATGAGAAAGGAAAACTTGATGTGACGGTTGCAGAGGGCGCACGGGTTCGGTGTCCGCCCGGCGCCGTATTCATCCCAGCAGGTTTTGAGTACCATCCGCGAAAAGATTTCCCTGGCATCAAGAAGATAGTGCGGTATTCCGAGTTTTTCGCAGACATTCACCACCTGGCGATGGTCGTCAAAACCGCAGCAGGATTTTGTTTTTTCTGAAGAATTTCCGCAATCGAAAAATTTCAGGGTAACGCCTGTTACATCAAAGCCCTGTTCGATACAAAGCGCGGCGGCAACGCTTGAATCAACGCCTCCGCTCATCGCGGCTATAACTTTTGTTTTTCTTTCCCTTACGCTCATCAATAAATCAATCTTTTTTTGTTCCCTAACTATAAAAAACCGCGCACCGTCAATCTACCGCTCTAAAGCAAATTTGCGAACGTCGCCTAGTACCCCTGTAAGTCAAATATATTCGGCAAGACAAGGCGGATTTTGGGATGGATTTGGAGCCGAAGGGTGAAGGGCGATGTTGAAACATCGTCCGAGCGCTCCGGCTTCGAATACGCCCGAAAGGCGCCTTGCCGCAAAGCGGTTGCGCTCTTCCGGCGCCCGGCCGCGTCTCGAAAACGCCGCCGCTATTTCATGAAAAATGCGGACACAAATTCTTCGCCGCAGAGACAAAGAAAGAAAAGGGACATAAGAGACACAAAAGACGCAAGGGACATATTATTTTTTGATTTGGTGATTTGGAGATTTCGTGATTTCCAATTTCAAAAACCTTTTTTAGCCACGAATTACACGAAAAAACACGAAAAGATTTTAGATTTTAAAACCTTTGACACTCTGACACTCTGACACTCTGATACTCTGATACTCTGATACTCTGATACTCTGATACTCTGACACTCTGACACGTTGACACATTGACACATTGACACATTGACACTCTCAATCTTTCTCACTTCCGAACTTTCGCATTTCTCAATCGTTTTCTATTTTCTCCTTTGAAACTGCCGTTGGAGTTCACAGCTTTAGCGTGTCTCTTTCTTGGCAGTTTCTTATTGATAAAACTGCGAAATTCGCAGTCGGTCGCTAAATTCTACTTTCTAATTTCTATTTTTTTGAACTGTCTGGCATTTCAGGATTCCCCTGCTAAATTAAGGCGCGAACACAGAGGCGAAAACGAAGTTAAAAAAAATAAATCCAATTTTTTTACGGTAAAGTTCTTAATGCAAAGAAAAAAAACAATAGTTGTAACCGGCAGCGCCGGCTTCATCGGTTTTCATCTGTCAAAGAAACTTCTTTCCGGCGGACATCGCGTCATAGGAATTGACAATTTCAACGATTACTACAATCCGATAATTAAAGAGGCGAGAAGCGCTCTTCTTAAAAAACAGCTGGATTATGCGGAACACAGGATTGACCTCTCCGATATGGATGCCCTCCGGAAAGTATTCGGCGAAATCAAAGCCGATATCGTATGCAATCTCGCCGCCCAGGCCGGAGTGCGATACTCGTTGACGAATCCGTTCGCATATGAAAAAAGCAACCTCGCCGCTTTTCTCAATGTCCTTGAAATTGTCAGGCACAACAGAATCAGCCGCCTCGTATATGCCTCAAGCTCAAGCGTCTACGGAGGATTGAAAAAACTCCCCTTCTCCGAGGAAGACAGGGTTGACACTCCGATAAGCCTCTACGCCGCCACAAAAAAGGCGAACGAATTGATGGCCCACAGCTACAGCCATTTATACGGCTTTCAAACCATCGGACTCAGATTTTTCACCGCCTATGGGCCATGGGGCCGCCCCGATATGGCAATGTGGATTTTCGCGGAGGCAATAGCGAAGGGGAAAAAAATCCAGGTCTTCAACAATGGAGACATGAAAAGAGATTTCACATACATTGACGACATAATTCAGGGGACAAATTCCGCGATTTTCGCAGACGGCCTTGAGCGCTCGGAAGTCTTCAATCTCGGAAACCACCGTTCTGAAAAACTCCTCGATATGATAGGAATGATCGAAAATGAACTCGGGATGAAAGCCGTGAAAGAATTCCTTCCGATACAGCCCGGCGACATCCCCGAATCTTTCGCGGACATCACAAAAGCGGGATCCAAGCTTTCATTCAACCCCAAAACTCCAATATCAAAAGGCGTTCCTGAATTCATAAAATGGTTCAAGGCCAATCCGCAAATAACGGAGGCCGTCGCGGCAGGGCGGCTGGCGCATACATATGCCTCATCCTGAATGAGCGAAATCAACACTATGCCGGACTGGCCGACTACAACGTCTCCAATTTTAACCTAAGTTTTGCGGTTCAATCAGCCGAACTTAAACTAAGTTCTTGATAATAAACGATGTATGAACTGCGATGCAGTTCATTAAATTATTCAAATAAAAATTCGGCTGATTGAACCCACAAGGGTTCGAGCATTGCGGCATATCTGCTTGTCAAGGAGAAACTTGGAGTAGTTACTACACCGGCGTCTCTCTTGACCGCGCACCTACGCCGCACTGCTCAAACGCAAAATGTAGGTTAACGAGATCAGCCGGATAATATTCGAATGAGAAAAAAAATAAACCTCATAAAAATCTATGAGGCTCTTTTCTCTAAATACGGACCGCAGCATTGGTGGCCCGGCGACAGCCCGTGGGAGGTTTGCGCAGGCGCCGTCCTCACACAAAACACCAACTGGACAAATGTTGAAAAAGCCATCGCAAATCTCAAAAGGATGAATTTACTTGAGCCTGAAAAAATACTGTCGTCAAAAAAAGAAAAATTAGAGGAGGCTTTAAAACCCTCCGGATATTTCAGAATCAAGGCGGAAAGACTGCGCAACATGACAAAATGGTGGATAGAAAATGTCAGGGACAACAGACCAACGCGGATCGCCGAAGGTGAAAACTTTGTGAGAAATTCTCTTCTGTCCGTGAACGGAGTCGGACATGAAACCGCCGACAGCATCCTGCTCTACTCCTTTGAAATACCTGTCTTCGTGATAGACGCCTACACGAAAAGAATAATGCATAGACACTTCGGGATAGAGCCGCGCATCTCTTATCATGATCTGCAAACACTTTTCCATCAGGGACTTCCGAAAGACGCAAAACTCTTCAACGAATTCCACGCCCTTTTTGTAAGAATAGCCAAAGATCATTGCAGGAAAAATATCTGCACGGACGAATGCCCTCTGAAAGTAAATATTCACTGAAGGATAGGGTTCGGTGAATATTTACGCTTCGATTACGATAGACAGCAGAGCCAGTTGCAAAAGTCATAAACCGCGCCGTTGCAGATGCCATCGGAGGGCTCGCAAGTATTTCTGGCAGGGGCAATACCCGCGGCGGTCTTGCCC
>JAGVIF010000068.1 GCA_020056205.1 Lentisphaeria bacterium
ATAAAAGGTAAAATTTATGAGTTATATTGAACGGGCAGTGACTGGTGATATTAGGAAGCGATTGTTTTCCGGAAAAGCAATAATTGTTTTCGGTCCACGGCAAAGCGGAAAAACAACAATGATAAAACAACTGGTCGCGCCATATTCGGATGATACGGCGTGGCTCAACGGCGACAGTCCCGACGTGCGGGAACTCCTTGATAATATTACTTCGACAAGATTGAGAGCTATAATTGGCAAGAAGAAAATTGTTGTCATTGACGAGGCGCAGCATATAAACCGCATTGGTTTGACAATGAAACTGCTAACAGACGAACTTCCAAAAATTCAGTTAATTGCAACCGGCTCATCTGCTTTTGAATTAGCAGATAAAACAGCGGAACCGCTGACCGGACGAAAATTTGAATACAGATTGCTCCCGTTGTCTTTTTCGGAAATGTGTTCAAATGCCGGACTTTTGGAAGAACGGCGCATGTTGCATCAACGGTTAATTTATGGGGCATATCCCGAAGTCATTACCAAGCCTGGAGACGAACAGGTATTATTAAGCCTGCTTGCCGGTAGCTACCTCTACAAGGATTTATTGACTTTGGAAAGCATAAAAAAACCTGTTCTTTTGGACAAACTAGTTCGGGCATTAGCGCTACAGGTTGGTTCGGAGGTTTCTGTAAACGAACTGTCAAAGCTTATTGGCGCTGACAATAAAACCATTGTCAAGTACATTGACTTGCTGGAGAAAGCCTATGTTGTCTTTTCACTTCCGGCATTCAGCCGAAATGCCCGCGTTGAAATACGGAGAAGCCGGAAGATATTCTTTTATGACCTTGGCATCCGCAATGCTATATTAGGCAACTTTGTTCCGGTTGAATCCAGGACCGATGTTGGTGGATTGTGGGAAAATTATTTGATTCTGGAACGTCTGAAGTTGCAATGCAACATGCCATTTCCTCCACGACACTTTTTCTGGCGTAATATTGACCAACGCGAAGTTGATTACATTGAAGAATCCGCTACTGAATTATCGGCCTGGGAATTCAAATGGAACCCCAACGCCAGGGGCAAACTCCCTGCCGCCTTCATGAAAGCATACCCTGAATCAAAGACCGCAATGATTACGCCGAAGAACTATGATGAGTTTTTAATGCGACCTGAATCCGTGTAAATATTCACCGAACCCCGCCTGCCTGTGCGCCTGCCTGCCCCGCTGGGGCGGTAGGCAGGTGTCCCGCCTGACTGCGAGCGTTCTCGTTCAGGCAGGCACGCAGACAGGTCCTTTCGGTGAATATTTACCTCTAACCCGTTTTTCGCGCGAAAAACGGGTTAGCTGAGAGGGACGGAGCAGATGATCCGGTCGAAACTGCAACATGCAGCCCTATAAGTTAAGATTAGAGGACTTGATTAAAAGGAAAAAGAAATTATTTTCTACACCTTTCATATTTATCAAAATGAAAGCGTGTGAACTAAGACAAAAATATATAAACTTTTTCAAAGGCAAGGGGCATGCGGTTATTAAAAGCGCGCCCTTGGTTCCTGAAAACGATCCGACCGTTCTTTTTACAACGGCCGGAATGCATCCGCTCGTTCCATTCCTGCTTGGAGAAAAACATCCACTCGGCAAAAGGCTCGTCAATTTCCAAAAATGCCTAAGAACGGGCGATATAGAAGAGGTTGGAGACTCCGTTCATCTCACTTTTTTTGAAATGCTCGGAAACTGGTCGCTGGGAGATTATTTCAAAAAAGAGGCTATCGAATACAGCTTTGAATTTTTAACGTCGCCGGAATGGCTCGGTCTTTCTCCTGACAAGCTTGCTGTGACGGTTTTCGCCGGCGATAGCGACGCCCCCTTTGACGACGATGCAAAAAATTGCTGGCTCAAGCTTGGGGTGCCGGAGAGAAGAATAGCGGAACGTTCTAAAAAAGACAACTGGTGGGGACCCGCCGGCAAAACAGGCCCGTGCGGACCGGATACCGAAATGTTTTTTTGGAACGGAACAACCCCGCCTCCGCGCGTTTTCAATCCCGACGACAAAAACTGGGTTGAAATATGGAACGACGTTTTCATGCAGTATAATAAAACAAAAGATGGAGACTATCCGCCGCTTAGCCAGAAAAATGTTGACACCGGAATGGGCGTCGAACGCGTTACGGCCATACTGCAGGGAAAGCCTTCCTGCTACGACACTGAACTGTTTGAGCCTGTCATTCAAAGATTGCGCGAAATCTCGGCAAAAACATCATCCAACGATCCGGAACAAATCAACGCGGAAAGAATAATCGCCGATCATTTGAGGGCGGCTGTGTTC
Source organism: Lentisphaeria bacterium (assembly GCA_020056205.1). Lineage (GTDB taxonomy): Bacteria > Verrucomicrobiota > Lentisphaeria > Victivallales > GWF2-50-93 > JAGVIF01. The sequence continues at coordinate 2,304 of JAGVIF010000068.1, forward strand.
ATTATGGCGGATGGAATTCTGCCGGGAAATGTTGACCAGCCTTATATCCTGAGGAGGCTTATCAGGCGTTCCGTGATGCAGTCCAAAAAACTTGAAATAAGAGAGCTATTCTCTGCGAAAATCGCAAAAACTATAGTGTCCGCGTATTCCGACGCATATCCCGAATTGTCGAAAAAATCCGCAAAGATTGAGGAGGAAATGACGGCGGAAGAAGAACAGTTTCGCAGGACGATAGAAAAAGGCTCAAAAGAATTTGAAAAATTCATATCACGCGTCCCCGCTCACATCGAAAAAAAAGTGATCAGCGGGAAAAATGCGTTTTTCCTTTACGAAACATACGGATTTCCTGTTGAAATAACAACGGAAATGGCCTCCGAAAAGGGATTTTCGGTTGACATGGCCGGATACGCGGAGGCATATAGGAAACATCAGGAGCTTTCGAGGCGGGGCGCCGAACAAAAATTCAAAGGCGGCCTTGCGGATAATTCCGAAAAAACGACAAAATTACATATGACCACGCATCTTCTCCACGAGGCGTTACGCAGAGTTCTAGGAAAACACGTCGAACAAAAAGGCTCCAACATAACAGCCGAAAGACTGCGGTTCGATTTTTCCCACCCGGAAAAAATGACCGATGAACAACTCATTGAAGTCCAAAGAATCGTAAATGAGGTGGTAGAGAAAAAAATGGGCGTTTCGATCGAGTCAAAAACTGTTGAGGAAGCGTTGGATGAAGGCGCCATAGGTCTTTTCGCGGAAAAATACGGGGAGAAAGTGAAAATCTACAGCGTCGGAGACTTCAGCAAAGAAATATGCGGCGGCCCGCATGTTGAAAATACGGAAACTCTGGGTAGATTTAGAATATTGAAAGAGGAAAGCTCAAGCAGAGGAACCCGAAGAATAAAGGCTGTTCTCGAATAAACCTAAGCGCATGTACTAAGTTCTTGATAATAAACAATGTCTGAACTGCAATGCAGTTCATTAAATTATTCAAATAAAAATGAAAGCAAAAATTTTAATAGCGGTGGAAGGCGGAGAATATCATATAAAAGTGGACGGAAGAGCAACCTTCGAGGTAAGCTCTCCAGTAAGAAATCTCGCCATGAAAATTGACAATGGGCCGCTGAAAGGAGTCTACGTCAACCTCGAATCCTGCTCCGGAATGGACAGCACTTTCATCGGCGTAATAGCAATGCTCGGACTCTATGCGAGGAAACAAAATGTCCCGTCCGTAATATTAAACTCCAACGAAAACAACAAAAAATTGCTCAATGGGCTTGGACTTTACAAAATATTCACGTACGCCGAAGATAGTTATGCCGGTGTAAAAAAATGGACTGACAGCTCCTCCGAGTCCCCCGCAAAGCCCGACGCCGTGGAAACGGCGAAAACTGTCCTTACCGCGCACGAAACCCTGATGGATATTGACGAATCAAATGTTCCGAGATTTAAAAATGTCGTCGAATTTGTGAAGAAAGACCTCGATCGAAACGAACAGGAAAACAAGTGATTTCGCATTTTATTTTTCGATTTTTAACAACCCTTCGACGAGTTCGACTCCTTCGGCAAGCTCAGGGCAGGCAAGCTCACCGCAAACAGGCTCACTGCGGGCAAGCTCAGGACAGGCGAAATACTCGAAATTATTTTTC
>JAGVIF010000267.1 GCA_020056205.1 Lentisphaeria bacterium
AACCCCGCCTGCCTGTGCGTGTCCGCCTGACTGCGAGCGTACTCGCTCAGGCAGGCACGCAGACAGGTCATTTTACTGAACTTATACAAAAGATGTCCATATTCACCGAAAGGACAGGGTTCGGTGAATATTTACGCGCGAGGCGGAAAAAACTGGTACCCGGGAGAGGAATTGAACCTCCGACCAACAGTTTAGGAAACTGCTGCTCTATCCGCTGAGCTACCCGGGCATTGCATTGTTTGGAAAAAACGAAGATAGCTTTTATATTAGGTTTTTCAAGTTCTAATTCTTGTCGCAAGGCTCGTATAAGTTCAGTAAACCCCGCCTGCCTGTGCGTGTCCGCCTGACTGCGAGCGTTTTCGCTCAGGCAGGCGCGCAGACAGGTCCTTTTACCGAAACTTATACAAAAAATAAAATGCAAAATCCATAAAGATGTGGAAATATCTCTCAAAACGTGTCATCCTATCGTTATTCACGCTCCTTGTGATCCTTTTTGTTTCATATATCCTGCTCAGGCTTGCGCCGGGTGATCCGACCAAAAGTTCTTTTCTCGGCGAGAATGCGGCGAACAATTCTTCCCCGTCCGGAGAAAAAGGGGCATTTGCGGTGAACAAGTCTCTCCGCGAGAAATTGCATCTCGACAAAAATCCTCTTCTCGGCTTCTTATACTGGATGAATGGGGTCGTCCTTCATTTTGATTTTGGAGATTCAGCGACCGTTGACAAGGGCCGCCCCGTAACCCGCCTGATAATGGAGAGGCTTCATATCACATTAAGATTGAATATCTTAGCCGCTATTTTAATATATGTCCTGGCGATTCCGTTGGGGATACACTCGGCGATTTTTCAAGGCAGCAGGACAGACAAAGTTTTGACCTTTTTTCTTTTCCTTCTCTATTCTCTGCCGGGGTTTTGGGCGGCTCTTATGCTTCAGGCTTTTTTCTGCGAAGGCGGAAAATTTCCAATTTTTCCTCTGAAAGGCCTTCCCGCTCCCGACTATTTGGGCAAGACCGTGTTTCAGGGATTTTTTGAGAGCGCCCGCTACTACATTCTTCCTGTTTTTTGCCTCAGTTATGCCGGTTTCGCAGGATTGTCGAGATTTGCCCGCGCGGGGATGATAGAAGTCATAAAACAGGATTACATCAAGACCGCGAGGGCAAAAGGACTTCCGGATTATTTGGTGGTATTCAAGCATGCGTTCAGGAACGCGTTGATAACAATGGTAACGCTTTTTGCCGAACTGCTTCCGGGGCTTGTCGCAGGAAGCATCATAATAGAATATGTCTTCAGCATTCCGGGCATGGGGTCGTTGTCAATGATGGCTCTTGCCAGCAGGGACATTCCATTGGTGATGGCTCTCTTTGCATTTGGAAGCGCTTTGACTCTCGCGGGAATAATATTTTCCGATATCCTTTACGTTATTGTGGATCCGAGAATAAATTTCGACACACGATCCTGATTTGTAAATATTCACCGAATCCCGCCTGCCTGTGCGCCTGCCTGGGCCCCGCTGGGGCGGGAGGCAGGTGTCCGCCTGACTGCGAGCGTACTCGCTCAGGCAGGCGCGCAGACAGGTCCCCTCGGTGAATATTTACTCTTTGGCTTTCACTTTAATATAAACGGTAACTTTTGTTCCCGTCTCCGGGACATTGTAAGAGAAAACCTCAAAGCAATCATCGCTTAGAGCGCTTGCGCCGGGATTATCCAGAATCGTGTTTCCGAAACTCCAGATATTGACAATATTGCCTTCTTCCTTCGCAAGGCAGATGCCATTGTAAGCGAAATTCGAGCCGACAAAGACCCATCCTTCGTTTGTTTTGGATTTTCCTTTGTCTTTGTCGAGTAGCCATTCCTCCACGGGATGGCGATCAAAATTTTCTCCTTTGACATCCATCTTAAGGATGCTTCCCTGCGGGAGATGCCCGCCCTGAAATCTCAGACCGTTTTCGGCTCCAATCAAGATGAGAGCAAGTTGAAGGTGGAAAGGTTCTATGTCGCTGACGAGAAGACTCTCGTGAGTTCTTCCTTTCGGGGTTGATATCAGGACTTCGAGGTCGCCTCCGCGCATATTGACTATAGCCGGAAATGACAATTCCATATTCAATCGGTCTATTATAATCTTGCCGAATCTCAGGTTTCCGTCGGGAAGGATTTCTCCTCCCATCTTTTTTACCAATGCGGCTTCCTGTTCATTTAGGGGCGCAGGAAAAGTTATTGACGAGCAAGAGAGAAGAAGAAAAAGAGCCGTAAGCAGTAAAGATATCTTTGTCCCCATATTCATAAAATTCCCGTTCTTACGTTGGTCTACGCATAGAATATTCCATATTTATAGAAAAAACAGTCGTGTTTGAAAAATTTACCCGGTTTATTATCAAGAACTTAGCTTAAATTCGGCCGATTGAACCGCAAAACTTAGGTAAATCCCTCTCCGCGCCGAAGTCGTTGTGTCCGACAAAACATAAGCTTTTCCTGGTGAGATATGCGTAATATTCAGAATCTAATACTGGACAGCCCATTGCAAAGCCTCTCTCCTGAAATTTATCGCCTCAAATCAGCCGCGCCTTCCTCGGCATTGGATGAATTTACTTGGTTAGGATTCATAATGATTTCAATTTAACAT
>JAGVIF010000244.1 GCA_020056205.1 Lentisphaeria bacterium
CCGAAATCATTTTTTTGCGCATTAGGATTTGAGCCGTTACTCCGGTGGAATATGTCGGGATTTTAAACTGATCCGCGAAAAGCCTTGCCCCTTTCGTATGATCCCCGTGTTCATGGCTCAGGACAAGGGCCTTTATGATGCCGGGACAAATCGAAGATTTTGAAAGCCTTGAAATCAGCATCGCCCTCGAAAATCCGGCGTCAATCATGACTCCCGCGTCTTCGGAATGAATCACAAGCGAGTTCCCTGAACTGCCGCTGCCAAGAAAAGTAATTCCTATGTTCATAAATTTTTTCTCCGTATTTAAAAAAAGGAAGAGAATCATTTATTTCAAAAATACGTAATTTCAAGTTATGACTGAGAGTTTTTTGTGTTATATTGCGCAATCTTAGTGATTTCGCATTTTATTAGATGTCCATATTCACCGAAAGGACGGGGTTCGGTGAATATTTACGGGGAGTGATGATGCCAGGACAAAATTTAAGCCAAAGACAAGAACAGAGGCAGGAGCAGATAATGGCTCCGCAGCAAATACAGTCTTTGGAACTGCTTGCCGCCCAATCTCTTGAGCTTCAAGCGATGATAAGCAGGGAAATCGCCGAGAATCCTGTCCTCGAAATGGAAGACGCATCCGACACGGACGAAAAAAGCGATGCGGGCGCATCGGAAAAAGCCGGAGAGCAAGATGAGAGCGGAGATGATTCTCAATCGGACAAGTCCTCAGATGCGCCATCTTCCGATGAACATCCTCCCGACCCGCTGGCCGCTTCGGAAAATTCGTCTTCTGATTCGGACATAGCCGACATAATATCCTGGGCGGACTCGTATTCCGGCATAAAAACAGGCAGTACGCTCGGATCTGACCCCGATTATGATGAAAAAAGACGGCATTTCTTTGATTCTATTTCCGAGGAGCCGTCTCTTCAGGAACAACTTCTTGAGCAGTTAAGGCTCTTCTCTTCCGACCCCGAAAAGATTAGGCTTGCCGAACTCGTCATTGGAAGCATAGATGAGCAGGGATATTTGAGGACGCACCCGCGCGACCTTGCGACGGCCTCCGGAATTTCCCTCGAAGAAATGGAAAAAATTATTGATTTGGTTCAGACTTTCGACCCGCCTGGCATAGGGGCGAGAAATTTAAAGGAATGCCTCGCCCTGCAGCTTGACAGAATGGGCAAGTCTAAAAGCCGCGCCGCCGAACTCGTCAAACATCATTTCGACGACCTCAGCAAAAACAAGCTACCGCAGATAGCTAAAAAGATGCGCCTGTCCATGACGGAACTAAATCAGATAATCGCCGAATTGAGGAAGCTCAACCCCTATCCGGGATTTTCCTTGTCCCCTAACAATCCCATTTTCGTCGCGCCCGAGGCGGACATCGAGAAAAAAAATGGAAAATTCACGGTAACAATGAACAGAGACACCGTTCCAAGACTGCGAATTTCGCAAACCTATCTTCGGATGCTGAAAAACCCTGATGTCTCGGCGGAAACAAAAACCTATATCAGGGAAAAAATCCTGAGAGCTAAAAATATAATGAAAAGCCTCGCGCAAAGAGAATCCACAATAAAAAAAATCGCAGATGTGATAGTTGACTCGCAATTTGATTTCTTCGATGGGGGGGTCGAAAACCTCCATCCTTTGACTATGCAGGAGGTGGCCGACAGAATCGGAACGCACGAGACCACCGTCAGCAGAGCCATCGTCAACAAATTTATTCAAACCCCGCACGGGCTCTTTGAATTCAAGTTTTTCTTCTCAAGCGGTTATCGCTCCGAAAACGGCAATGAAATATCGAGCAGGAGCATAATCGAAAAGATCAAAGACATGATTCTGGCTGAAGACAGCTCAAACCCCTTATCCGACAAAAAAATAGCCGAACTGCTTAAATCGCAGGGATTTAATGTGGCGCGCAGGACTGTCGCCAAATACAGGGAAGGCATGGAAATCCCCTCATCTCATTTAAGAAAGGAACATTTATGAATTTTTCGCCCGTGGCGATTTTGTCCTCTAAAAAAACATTTTATACAGCCTGTTTCCTGATAATAACCCTCCTTTCATTTGCCGTCAGGACTTTTGTCTACAACAGGGAGGCAGGGAGGGTCGCGGCTATCTCCTCAATTGAACAGCCTCCGGCCGGCATTTTTGTGCCTTTCACAATAGAAAGCGCGATGGCATTTAACTACGCGTCGCGCATCGCTTCGGGAAAAGAGAATTTTCTCGGACGCGACAATAGGCTTGTCGGCTTGGAGAATATGGATGTTGACAGTCAATTCAATGTCGGCAACGAATATTTTCTCGGATACGGATACCGCCTGAAAAAAATGCTTGCGGGAGCTTCTCCTCTCAAGGAAGGCGACATGATGTATGAGGACGACCCGTATTTTTCCAACTGGCTGAGATTTCAACTCAGGCTTTGGACGGGCGCCGCCTCCGGGCTTATTTTTCTGTGGCTTCTTGCGATGAGATGTCCGTTGCCGCTCGCTCTTGCCGGAGGAATTCTTCACTGCGTCTCTCCGGCGGCGATAGCGCGCTATACGGCCCAGGATATTGTCGGCGAGGAATTTACGCTTCCTCTTCTTGCCGCGACATTCGCGATTTCAGCCTATTACGCGCGCAGACCCTCTCCGGTGAAACTTTTATTTTTCTTCGTCTTTTCCTTTTTATCCGTTGCCACATGGGATATGACTCAGGTCGTTTTCTCGTTCTGGGCATTGATTGAAACATCAAGGATATTGTTCGGCGGAAGTTCGGGAACGGCAAGGCGTAAAATCTGGCTCGTTCTCTTCTTATCCTCTCTCCTTTCGGCGCTGGTTATTCCATATCATCGGGCGCATTCGCTCATATTTTCCCCTCTTGTCCTGTTTCTTTTCCCGTTGACGCTATTGTCTCAAAATCTCTTCGGAAAGCTTGCCGGATGGCGGCGCGTAATAGCGATAATCGGCGCCGTCTGCGCGCTTTACATCATCTCGTCTTACGCGGGAAATATTTCAGGTTATTCGGAAAATTATTCGCACTTCGCCGAATTGATGAAGGCTAAAATCAAATTTTGGAATGTCAAACCGCAAAATCCGTCTCTGCTGAACTTTGACGCCCGAATACTATGGACTCCGGCAATGCACTCCGCTGATTTTAAAATTTTCAAGTCGTATTTTCCTTTCGCTATTTTTCTTTTTCCCATTCTTTTCGCAATATGCGTCTGTTTTAAAAGATCGGGGACGATTCTCTTGTTCAGGAGGGGCATTTTTTATTTTCCGCTTTCAATGTTTATAATATACACCATCGGCTTTTTCTTCGTAGTCCGCTATCACGCTTTCACGATACTTTTCCTTGCAGTTTGCCTGCCGATGATTTCGGCCTTTCTGATCAGGTCTTTTAAAAATTCGCCCGTTCAAAAATTCCTTTTGTGGCTCGCTGTCGTTGCCGTCATCTCCCTCGAAGCTTTTATGTCTTTCAGACAGGTCAGGCAATACGAGGAATTTTTCTGGGGAGAAACCGCGTCGCTGATCAGATGGTTCAGGGAAGAAGGTGTTTCAGGAAAAACTTTCCTCGCCGACATCAAACTGTCTCCAATGCTTCTGGCTTATTGCGACGCCTCAATAGTTCTGCAACCAAAGTTTGAACTCGGAGGCGCGAGAAAAAAAGTGGAGGATTACATAAAAATAATATATCACGGAACTGAACGCGATTTGATGAAATTTTGCGACGCCAGTTCTGTTGAATACTATATCTACGA
>JAGVIF010000460.1 GCA_020056205.1 Lentisphaeria bacterium
GGACAGGGCGGAGACGAGCTTTTCTCAGGCTACTGGCCGTCGTATATGCTTCTTTTTAACAAATTCAGGCGCGATGGGCGCGTAGACAAAATATTTTCGCATCTTGCGGGGGCAATCCTTCCCGGAGGCAACCCTGAACTTATCTCCGAAATCCTCAGAAATCTTTGCGAATTTCGCAGACGCGCAGCGCGTTCTCTGCCCTTCGACTTGAATGAAAACTCGGGCAAAATCCTAAGCGGACTGCCGCAGTCGAAATGGCATGTCAATGCCCAAAAACTAAGCCCGGAGGAATACAGAAAAGCCGAAATTTTCCGTGTTCATCTGCCGCGCCTTCTCAAATGGGAGGACAGGAATTCAATGGCGTTCTCGGTGGAATCAAGAGCGCCGTTTCTTGATTACCGGCTTGTTGAACTATTGCTCTCAATTCCGCCGGAAATGAATATGAGGCGCGGTTGGACAAAATATCTTTTCAGGAAGGCGATGAACGGAGAATTGCCAAACGAGATATGCTGGCGAAAAGACAAAAAAGGCTTTGAAACGCCCCAATCAAAATGGATGAAAAGCGGCGCATTCCACACTGTCCTTCTCGAATGGGCGGGGGAAAAAGAGCATCCCGTTTCCGAATTTATTTCAAGCGGCTTTTGCGAAATTCGCAAGTCCCTGCAATCAGGGAACTTTGATTCAACCGCTATGTTCCGTCTCTTCTGCGCGGACAAGTGGATGAAGGCGTTTTGATTATCCTGAATCCGCAGCTAAGACTTGGCATGCACATTATGAATTGCCAGTGTTTTTTTCATCCCGGTCAGTTCTTCAATGTCGGCTAGGTCTTTCGGGCGACCGGCCGCCTTTTTGTTTTTCAGCAGATGTTCAAGGTCAGTGAAAGGTATTTTGACGCTTCCGATTTTCTCCTCAATCCTGTGGGGGTAAGCCTGTTCGAACGTGATGCCGGAGATTTCGTTCATTACTTCAAGCCTCAGGGGAGGAACTCCGATCCTGATGATTTTTCCTCTTTCCATGAACAGTTCTTTTCTGATTTCCGGAGACTTAAATCCGAAATCATTGTAGGCGCTGACGAGTTTTGCGGCGTTTTTCTCGGAGTTCTCGACGAAGATGTCCATGTCGCCGGTTGCCCGGACGAAACCGTGGAAGGCTACGGCGTATCCTCCCACGATCAGATATCTAACCTTTTTCTCGTTCAGCAATCTCAAGAAATCTTCGAAATTCCTGTTCAGCTTTTCCATATGAGTAGAATTGCCTTGAGATGATTTCCACGGCCTCGATCCTGTCCTCGGGCGACCTGCTAAGCCAGAAGGCCAGGTCATCCGGTTCATCATCGAAGGAGCCGGTCGAAAACGTCTCGATTTTTATATCCTTGTTCATTTCCATTAGTATACTCGGCGGAGTCTTTTTTTCAAGTCTGTCTCCTGACCAAGGAAATGGCAAGCGAGGAACTGAATGGATGAAAAGCGGAGCGTTCCACACAGTCTTATGCCGCAGCCAAATTCTGAAATTCGAAACAAATTAGGAATTAATAAAATTTCAAATGTTGTAAATATTGTTTTGAGAATTAAAATTTTTACATTATTATGGACAAACTCTATATAGAAGGGCATTCCGTTGCTCTTTCAATCGTGATACCTGCATACAACGAGGCGTCTCGGATTGGCCGCTTCCTGGATTCTATTGAGCAGTTTGTTGCGACTCAATCGGATAAAGGAAAAAAAACAGAAGTGATTGTCGTATGCGACGGATGCACAGATGGGACTGCGGAATTGATACTCAAACGCCCGGCGATGTCGTGGCTGCGAGTCATCTCCTATCTTGAAAACCGCGGAAAGGGCTACGCTGTCAAGGTCGGAGTGTTAGCGGCATCCGGAAAGATTGTCTCTTTTCTAGACGCCGATGGCGCGACACCGGTTCAAGAATTGGAGCGCCTTATCCGGCCAATCGAGAACGGAGAAACAGATATCGTGATTGGTTCCCGCCGGATGCCGGATGCGCGGATCACAGTCCGGCAACCCTGGCATCGGCGGATTATGGGGTTGGCTTTTTCTCTTCACAACCGGCTGGTGATAGGCTTTCCGTTTCTTGACACTCAGTGCGGGTGCAAAGTATTTCGCGAAGATTCCGCGCGATTGATTTTTTCCGAATTGCGGTGTGAAGGATTTGCTTTCGACTTAGAGATACTCTGTCTGGCTAAAATCAATAAATTGCGGGTTCTCGAAATGGGTGTGGAATGGCATGATGATAGCCAAACTAAGGTTTCCCCGCTTCGGGATGGATTTCGTATGTTGCTGATGGCGTGGCGGCTCCGGCGCGATTTGTGAAGCGGGAAAAATACACCTTAAAAAACTTCGAAAATGGTCTTAACTTTTAGCGCAGTTTGCCAGACAGTACGATGTTTATAACAAGAACCATCTGTGCTTGAAATAAGATGACGGCGGAGTATTTCGCTTTTAACGGAAAATTTGCTGATTGCTCAGAATCAACATTATGAACAGAAACAATTTATTGAGTCAGGTAAGGAACAAGGTACAGGAAGTAAGTCCTGGAGCCGAGGTAATCCTTTATGGTTCAAGGGCAAGAGGAACGGAACATTCCGATTCGGACTGGGATTTCCTGATTCTGACCGACATCAATACAAATGAGCTCACCGACAGGATACGGCACAAGATTTACGAGGTCGAGTGGGAGACCGGCGAAGTCCTGTCATCAATAATCAGAAGCAGGAGGGAGTGGAACAGCAGGAAATACAGGTTGCTTCCTTTTCGTCGTAATGTTGACAAAGAAGGCGTAAGTGTATGATAAACGAGCTTGTAAAATACAGGGTCGAAAGAACTGACGAGGCTTTTGAAGAAGCGAAGCTTCTTGCCGAAAAGTCGAAATGGAACACTTGCGTAAACCGCCTTTACTATTCTTGTTTTTATGTTGTTACCGCATTGCTTGCCAAGGATGGAATGTCGTCGGGCAAGCACACTGGAGTACGCTCTTTATTCAACCTCCACTACGTCAAGACTGGAAAAGTCCCCAAGGACATTGCGCAAATTTTCAACGACCTCTTCGAAAAAAGACAGGAAGGCGATTATATTGACTTCGTGAGATTTGACGAAAAGCAGGTCAAGCCTTTGATTCCCGACGCTAAAAAGTTGCTGAACCATATAAAATCAATTATTTGAGAAAGGAGAAAAAATACACCTTAAAAAAATCGGTGCCAGTATAAATTAATCATTGCAATTAAATAGGTTGCAGTTATATTATTGCATTTGGAATTTTGAGGCTTGAGGGAGGTGAGACGTGGGGAGGGTTTTCCTCGTTGGTGAATGGGGAAAGGCGTGTATCATGTATTCAATCGCGGGATCAAAACAGCGCATGGCCTACATAAACAACAGCGAGGATGATGACGAAAAGGATATGTTCACTTCCGCCGGGGCTTGGCTGGGAGACGATAGATTCAAATCGAGTATCCAGCTTGTTACGGGGAGACTGA